>JAUUYJ010000158.1 GCA_030588275.1 Candidatus Zixiibacteriota bacterium
AAATACGGTCCGGTCTCTCCTTCAAAACTTAGTGCCTCATTCCAGGAAAAGTTGACATCCTTATGCTTCTTGACGCTTAAGTCAGAAAAGATTATTGCGCCAAGGGCAACATCAAGGGCGGTCTGTTCAAGGTTGGGTAGATTCGGATTCTTCTCTTTGATGATCGCCGAAACCTTTTCTTTTGCTGTGTCGATCAGTTCATCAAGAAATACGATATTCCCCTTACGGGTTGACATCGCCTGATCTTTAAATCTTATCCAACCGAACTCAACATGCGTGAGAGAATCATGATACGGCTCCTTTAAAAGCTCGACCACTTTGAATACCTGTTTGAAATGAATCGCCTGGGCCGAACCGACAACGTACAACGCCTTGTCAAATTTAAATTGCTCATACCGGTAAAACAGCCCGGCCAGATCGCGCGTCGCGTACAAAGTCGCTCCATCCGCTTTTCGCAATAAACAGGGGGGCATATCGTACTCATCCAGATTGACAACCATCGCCCCTTCCGATTCAGAAACCAGTCCGGCTTTGGTCAGGCGGTCTATGGCATCGTCGGTCAGGTTCTGATAAAACGATTCGCCGGTGTAATGGTCAAAATGAACATCAAGCAGTTCGTAGATTCGCTTGAATTCTTTCAGCGAATAATCCTTGAAGAGATTCCACAACTTAGTTGCTTCCTCATCACCAGCCTCAAGCTTTTTGAACCAGCTCTTCCCTTCTTCCGCCAGCGCAGGGTCATTGGCTTCTTCCTCGTGGAACTTAACGTACAGGCTGTATAGATATTTGATCGGGTCTTTCTCAAGCTCAGCCTGACTACCCCATTTTTTCCAGGCGACGATCATCCGTCCAAATTGCGTGCCCCAATCGCCCAGATGATTGATCCCGATGCAATTGTATCCCAGCTTTTCATAAATACGATAAAGAGAATTTCCGATGGCGGTTGAGCGCAGATGGCCCACTCCAAACGGCTTGGCGATGTTGGGGGATGAAAAATCGATCGCAATGTTCTGGCCTGCACCGACCGTCTGCGAACCAAATTTTGCACCATGACTAAAAAGATCAGGTAGAATCAATTCGGCCAGATAAACCGGTGATATCCGAGCATTAATGTAAGGCCCGGTGATATTAAAGAGATCGGAATCAATCTTTTCAAATATTCGCTGAGCAATCTCGACCGGCTTTTCCTTAAACGTCTTAGACAGGAAAAAGGCCGGTATGGCATAATCTCCCATCTTACCATCTCTGGGAATCTCCAGCTTGGCATAGACAAATTTAACCAGACGAGATTCGTCAATCTCAAACTCAGTATATAGGTCACCAATTTTGTCGGAGTAGGCCAGCCTTATCGCCTTGCCTAACTTCTCGGCCAAATCCTGTTTGATTATATCAATCATAACTCAACTTCCATTTTCACTATTTGGTTTGCCAGTTGCGACAGGGCAATCTAAATAAGCCGCTACCGGAGCGCAATAAATTTAATATTACACCAGAAGTAAACCGGAGCAGGTCAGGCGGTCATTTTGTACTTTGAGCGAAGGATATATCCACAATCGGTACTCGTTTCTGTTCCACGGAAAAAAGCAAAATAGGCAACCGATGATGCTACGTACAAGATAATCGCCATCACCAAAGAGTATGTGTAACCGTACGTCTCAATAATCTGACCACCCAGTTTTGCCGAAATCATCCATGACCCGGTCCAGGCCAACATCAACAAAGCATTCATCAAGCCATGATGCGAGCGAGGTACCATTTCCATCGCAAAATTATTCCCAATCGGATGCCCCATATTCATCAACGCCCCACGTAACAAAAAGGCTCCAATAACCAGTGGGAAATTATAACTGAAGGCTAATACCAGCATAAACGGGATTGAGGCCAATTGCGTAAAAACCATCGTTCGGACCATCCCGATTTTTCTAACCAAAATCGGCCCAGTCATGACACCGATAAACATCGTTAGATTAATCAGTCCGAAGTAAAACCCGATCTGATCGGGCGATTGATCGAACCGATCTCGAAAGAAAAGGTTTAAGAAGGGAATTATGATACCGGCCCCGGTCCCGACGATGAAATACGGCACGGTTAATTTCAGAAACAACCACTTATGCGGAGCGATTGAGGACCAGTTGAATTTTACCCGGTCTTCCACCGGAATTTCCTTAGGCATTTTTAGCATCGAAAATGGGATCAACGCCAATAGTGATATAAGGATACCAACCGTCATTGACATCCGATGAGCTGAAACCGAGTCGTAACCAAATTTCGTACCGAGGATGCTGACTAATTGCCCAAAGATGACCGAGCCAATGACGCCAGCTATTACCGCAATCCCAAACGATAGAGAAAACAGGTAAGGCCGCTCTCGTTCAGATGAATTGCGCATAAAAAATGGGGATGAAGCGATCCGATAAAAAGTCATCATCATCCCGGCAAACATATAAGCGAACCAAATCATGCTTGGCTGGTCAGAATAAATTGTCAAAAGACAAAACCCAGCGTACAAAACCGTTGCAATAGCCAGAACCGGTTTCAATCGAACCCGAGACAAAAGGGCCGCACCCGGAATAGATATCAACGTCATCCCAATCGCCCCAGCCGAAAGAACCGACCCGATATATCCTTCCGAAAACCCACGCTCGCGCAGATATAGATTCAAAAGTAGCATAAAAGAAGAAAAGGTCATCCCTATGAAAAACGAGCCGAGAAGGTATTTCTTGGCATTGGAGGTCAATAACCGCAAATCACGCACGTATGCTTTGATTCCGTTTACGATCTTGTTTTTCATAATTACGAGAGGCGTATCTTTATGCGTTGTAATCGCCTGAGCAAATATACTCAACCGGTCCTTTAATTACAAGTTGGTCTGTTTTTTCCTCCCAGACAACCCGCAAAACCCCCGCCCCGGTTTGAACCTTGACGCGCCGATTAGTAAACCCTCGCATTACTGAGACCGCCACCGCCGCCGCCGCTCCGGTTCCGGATGAGAGTGTCGGACCGGCTCCCCGCTCAAAGTCACATATCTCGATCGCATCTTCGCTCTCAATGACAACAAAGCTGACGTTGGTTCGATTTGGGAAAAGAGGATGAGATTCCAATAACTCTCCCGCCTCCTCCCAGTCAAATTCGAGGTTATGGCAGAAAAGAACTAGATGAGGGTTACCCATAGATACCGCCGATCCAACGAACTTCTTCCCCTCACACTCGACCGTTTGATTGATGAAATATTTCCCCTCGGTCTTGATCGGAATTTTTTCCGACTCAAACAGAGGCTTACCAAGCGACGCCGAGACTGGCCTCTTGTATTTGTCCCCGGCAAAAAGTTTCAGGTGAACCTCACCCGATCCGGTCATCAAATCAAATTCATCCCTCTTGATAAGCGATTTATTAGCCAGGTGCATCGCGGCAATTCGAATCCCATTACCGGACTTTTCAGCCCAGCTCCCATCGGCGTTGTAAACGTCAACCCGATACTGGTCATCTTTTTTGGATAACACTAGAATACCGTCACCGCCGATGCCGAATTTCGGATCGCATATTTCCTGTGACAGATTTTCAAACTTCTTCACTTTACCATTATCAAAAATTTCATCAATAACAATAAAGCAGTTGCCCAAAGCTTGGTATTTAGCAAATCGTATTATCATAGGGGTCCAAGCTAACCATCATAGACCAATCTGTAAACTAAAAATAAGGTGGAAATAAAAAAACCTGCCCATTGCGGGGGCAGGTTTTTAAAAAATTGAAACAGATGCAAAAACAAGTCAGGCTGTTAGCCCACTTACATATTTTCCTTGATAATATTTCCAAGCCGTTTAATTCCCTCGACAATCTGTTCATCGCTGGCATTGGAAAAATTAAGACGGAAGGTTCTCTCGCCACCACCGTTGGCAAAAAATGGTGAGCCATACACGTAGGCAACCTTGGCCTCAATCGCCTTGGCTAGCAGATCTTTGCCCGACATTCCGACAGGTAATGTCGCCCACAAGAACAATCCACCATCCGGTTTAACATATGTTACTTCATCAGGGAAGTACTCATCAATTGCCTTGACCATCAAATCCCGACGGGCACCATAGGTCTGACGGATCAGATCGAGATGGCCGGGAAGTTTACCGGAACGAAGATACTCAAGCAATACCATCTGCCCAAAAGTGTTGGAATGTAAATCACTACACTGCTTGACTCGTTCAAAGACCGGCATCATATCTTCCGGCGCAATTAGCCAGGCGATCCGGAAACCGGGAGCGACAATTTTGGAGAAGGTCGATAAGGAGATAACAGTATCCCCACCCAAAGCGCGCAAACCAGTAACATCCTCACCCTCGTAACGAAGTTCACCGTAGGGGTTGTCGTCAATAATCGGGAGGTTATACTTGTTGGCCAGATCAATTAACTCAAGCCGTCTTTGAAGCGACATGGTGATGCCTGAAGGGTTTTGAAAATTGGGGACAACATAAATAAACTTGGGGTTGTACCGCTTGAGCGCTTCTTCAACCTGATCAACGATCATCCCATCATCATCCATCTCAACCGTGGCATAACGTGCCTGGAAAAAGTTGAACGATTGCAGAGCGCCAACATATGTCGGTTGTTCGCAAATAATATAATCACCCGGGTCAATAAAAGCCCGCGCCACCAGATCAAGCCCTTGTTGCGATCCGGAAGTTACCAAAATATTTTCCGGTCGGATTTCGGGAATTCGCGCCGAGCAATAATTTGCCAGCTCCTGGCGTAATTCCGGAACCCCCATCGAGAAGGAGTACTGCAAGCAGTTGTGATGGTACTTTTCAAATGCTTGATTGGCCGCTTCTCTCAAATCGGTTTCGGGAAACATCTCCGGGGCCGGTAAACCACCGGCAAAAGAAATAATACCCGGTTGAGAAGAAAGCTTTAATATCTCACGAATGATTGAATTTTCAAGATTAAGGACGTGGTCAACGACGCCCCATTTTTTAAAAGTAGTCATATTATCAATTCCCGGTCTGTTTGTCTTTGTTTCCATGACCGGAGAATAATTATGCGTCGTCCTGAAGTCAAGAGAATAAAATCAAAGAGGAGCAGTACAGTAATGAATCAGTACGCCTTACGGATCATCGTTCCGGCCAGTTTGATAACATGTTCACCATACCTATCCCTCAGGCTATCGAGCGCTCCGGTCAACTTACCGACCTCGACCTCTTTGGCCTCGGAAAGCAGTTCCAATTGATTCGATCCGGCTTCGATTTTGATACCTCTATTGCCAGCTTTAGGCTCATCACCAGCAATTACTTTTTTCAGGTGAGAGACCCTGACCCCAAGAAGGCGAACCTTAGTCCTCATTCCGTACTCTTTGGGAACCAGCCGAAGCGCCTGATGAAAGATAACATCACACCGGTCGGTCGCCCGATGGAGGGTAAACGAGCGGGTAATCGTTTTGAAATCGGCCGCCCGAACTTTGACCGAGATCGTCCGCCCCAGATACCGATTCCGCCTCATCCTGCGAGCCACTTTATCGGAGAGCCACAAGATCGTCCCCTTTATCAAAGAGGGGTCCAGGATATCGACCGACAGGGTTGTTTCATGCGACATCGATTTATCATTCGGCATATCCCTATACCGCATCACCTTTGCATTATCTACACCGCGCGAGATAACCGACAGGCTATCACCGTTTTTGCCAAAGATGCTTCGTAGTAATTTGGAATCGGTCCGAGCCAAATCGGCAACGGTGATTATCCCCCTTTTTGCCAGAACTTTCTTGGTGCTATCCCCCACCCCCCAAAGCGAATCAACTTCGCGAGGGAAAAAAACATCTTTAAATTTATCCCTGTCCATGACCGTCAACCCGTTCGGCTTATCCAGACCGGAGGCCAACTTGGCCAAATATCGTGATGGAGAGATACCGACCGAGCAGGTCAACTTCAAAGTTGACCAGATTTCGTTTTTCATCGCCATGACCATTTCGACCGCACCACCGTGAATACGTTCGGTTCCGGTGATATCCAGAAAGGCTTCATCGAAGCTGACCGGCTGAACTTGGGGTGAATATTTCTCAAATATTTTTTGCATCACAGCCGAAGCATAAACGTACCCTCTCAACCCGGCCGAGATGAAAACCGCGTCAGGGCATAATTTTTTTGCCTGAATCGATGACA
>JAUUYJ010000110.1 GCA_030588275.1 Candidatus Zixiibacteriota bacterium
ATTGCCAACCAGAACTCATATTGTAATACGACGACGATGTTTGAACCTTGGGGATCATCCGGATCAACCTACTGTTCCGATTGTCACCGGTCATCAAATTCGGCCGATCCTGCCGGACCACACGGGTCTAATACCGAACACCTTTTGGTCGCCACGATTGTTTCCGATGATGCGGTCGGTACGCCACTGTGCGATGTCTGTCATAATCCTGCCACCTATTGGGACGGCAGCGCGGCGGCGAGCAGATATTCTCAACATCCGGCTACTAAGGGTGCTCATCAGCTTCCCAAAGGCTGTTTTGCCTGTCATATGTGGGATTTTGCTGTCTCAACTTCGGTCGGTGTTTCCAACCAAAGCGAAGTCTTTGCCGATGGGGAACTGTTTGTTCATGGCCAGAATAAAAAATGGGTCTATGCGGATGACGATGGTGGAGCCGGACATGGCGAGCCGGTGGACGCCTTTGTTAACGGTTACATCGCCGATATGGATTATGCTAATTTTGATTGCTGGTCGGAGGGAGCTACAACTGGTTGCAGTAAATCCCATTCCGGCTCTGGCTATTAATTGATCGCTTTCCGATCATGAAAATAAATATCGCCTCAACCCGGCTGGCTTTCTTTTTGATCGCTGGAATTCTGTTTTTGATTCTTCTATCGGCTATTATTCCTCAGGATGATTTTTCGTCGGGGCAGATCATTGACCTTAGAGAATCGTTGGGCGAAAATTATACAATAATCGAAACGTTACAGCTTGATCGGATTTATTACAATCCGCTGTTTTTTGTTATACTCGGCCTTCTGGCGATAAACCTTACAGCCGGGAATATCCGGCGGTTTCGGCTGGTTTATAAAAATGAAAAGACACTCTTTAAACTCAGAACAATCGGGTCGATCCTGTTTCACTTTTCGCTTCTTCTAATCATCATCTCAATCGTTCTGAATTTTTTGTATAAAAAAGAGACCGTCTTCGCCTTGACCGAAGGGCAATTGATCGCCGATAGCTCATCAGATTATTTCAGGCGCTTTAATGGCCCATTGGCCGATGGTAAGGATACAGGATTTTCTATTCGGATGGATAAGATCAATCAAATTTCCAACGAAGATAACGATCCGGGTGGTGAGGCAGAAATATCGTTGGGTTGGGTTGGAGGTGAAATAAAACCAAGCGGCAAGTTGTCATCCAATCACCCCGTAGTATGGGGGGGATATGAATTCCACTATGGCGTTGTGACCGGTTATTCACCAGAGTTAACACTTTATAACCTGAACGATAGCCTGATATTCAGATCGTTTGTAAGGGTCACGAAAAGGACAATTGACGGGCAGGATATTCATTCAGATTTTATAATTTTGCAGGAGAGGAATTTAAAGCTGGCAGTTAAGATATTCCCTCCTGGTGATACCACAGAGTCGCTCAAATATGGGCTGTTTATAAGTCAGGGTGAAGAGTTGTTGGTCTCCGATACGGTGATGATTTCCGATCAAATAATATTTGATGGATACAAATTATCTGTTTCACGAATCAGGTACTGGTGTTATATTGGCGCGATTAAAAACCCATTTATCAACTGGATATTTTTGGGGTTCTGGTCAGCAATCACCGGTTTGAGTTTGGGCTTTTTGGCACGCATGAAAGGAGAAGGTAAAAACAGATGACTTTTTCTGAATCAATCTTTTTTTGGATGGCGGCGGTACTGCTGGCCCTGGCTTTTTTGGGATCATTACTATCGCTGATTTTCAAAAAAACCGGCATCTTTAAAATTACCCAGGAATTGGTCTTTGTGGCATTCGGGGCTCTGACAATCCTGGGTGCTATCCGATGGACCGGCACTGCCCATCCTCCGTTTGTAACGTTATTCGAATCGATGCTGACGGCAATTTGGTTTACGCTTTTCATTTATGTTATTTTGACCCGGTGGTTCAAGCGATTCGATATCTTGGTAATACCTGTATCGTTATTCTCCTTTCTGATGATGGGATGGTCATCTTCGCTGCCGATGGAAGGCTCTCCCCTTTCACAGACGCTGACTAATACCTGGTTGTTCATTCACGCTTCCTTTGCCACTTCCGGAGCGGCTTCCTTTTTGATCGCCGCCTCGTTCTCCGCTATTTATCTACTGGGCCAGGAGAAACTGGTTTCGCTTAAAAAGATCGCACCCAAGATGCCAGATTATCAATCTCTGCCCAAAACGACATTTAATTTTGTCATTTTCGGCTTTATTTTGTGGGGAGTAATGATCGTTTCTGGCTCGATTTGGGCTCATGCCGCCTGGGGTCGTTACTGGGCGTGGGACCCTATTGAGGTCTGGTCGTTAATCAGCTGGCTTTTATATGCGCTTCTGGTGCATACCCGCATGGCTTTCAAAATATCTCGCAAGTTTTTTTGCAGTCTGACGATTTTTGCCGCCCTGTTGGTCGCCTTTGCTCTGTGGGGCGTCGGCTACATCTATGAAACGATTCATTCGTACGGATAAGGGTTTATGTTTAATATATTTTTAATGATCAGCAATTATTTCCATGACCTTAGCGTGGCGGTTCTGGCGACCAATCTACTGTTGATTTTTTATCTGGGTCGGATGGTTGACAAAGAGAAGCTGAGTTTTCCGCTGATTCCTCGTTTATTTCAGAAACTGTCGAAGATAACTTATTTTGCCTTGATTTATATTGTTGTCGGGGGAGCGATCCGAGCCTATTATTACACAGATTTTGAATGGAACCCGGCTGTTGAAAAGGGTCAAGTGGCGGCGTTGATAGTTAAACATATATTGCTGGTATCAATTACGGCAGTGGGACTTTTTTACCAGATTAGGTACATGAAAAAATATGGCAACAAGTAAGAAAAAAATCCTGTTTATAACCCCCCCTTACCATTGTGGTGTGGTTGAGGTTGCCGGTAGCTGGCCACCTCTGGCTTTTATTTACTTAGCGGCGCAGGCAAGAAAAGCTGGGTGGGAAGCAGAAGTTTACGATGCCATGACGCTCCGGCATAAGTATAAAGAAATTGAGAAGAAACTTAAGAGGACCGAATTTGATGTCGTCGCCCTGACATCAATAACGCCAACCTTTCCCGATTCTCTAAAAGTCTGCGAACTGGCCAAAAAGGTCAAGCCGGAATGCGTTACCATTATGGGTGGCGTGCATCCGACATTTTCTTATGAGGAGATTTTTGCAGACGCCGATTGCGGCCTTGATTATATCATTTGCGGGGAGGCAGAAACCGCCTTGTTTCAGTTTTTGGAAAACTTTGACGATTTGGCCGCGCGTCATAGAACCCCCAACCTGAGCTTCCGGCAGGACGACACGATTATTGCAAATCCGCGCCTGTGCTTCCACGATGATCTTGATGCGCTTGAGACTGCCTGGGACGTTCTCGATTGGGATATGTACAAATACTATGTTATACCGGACTCGCGCCTGGGCGCTATCTCCACGTCGCGCGGATGCGATCATTCCTGCACTTTTTGCTCGCAACAAAAATTCTGGGAAAAGAGCTGGCGTGGCCGAAGACCTGAAAAAATTGTCGAGGAGATGCTTTATCTAAACCAGACTTTTGGTCTCAATGTTTTCCTGTTTACCGACGAATACCCAACCAAAGATGGCGAGCGGTGGGAACGGCTGTTGGATCTGATCATCGCCTCTGACCTGGATATATATATCTTAATGGAGACACGGGTTGAGGATATTGTGAGGGATGAACGGTTTTTGGATAAGTATCGCCGGGCCGGTATTATTCATGTCTATGTAGGGGCGGAAGCGACCGATCAGGAGATGCTCGACCGAATTAAAAAGGAGATATCGATTTCTGAATCGCGGCGAGCGATTGAGTTGATTGCCGAGTACGATATGATCTCCGAAACTTCGTTTGTTTTGGGGATGCCTGATGAAACCAAGGAGTCTATCGAAGAAACGTTTCGGATCGCCTGTGAGTTTAATCCCGATTTTGCTCACTTTTTGGCAATCACCCCCTGGCCATATTCCGATTTTTATCAGGAGGTCAAAGATAGTATTGAGATTTTTGATTACAGTCAGTACAATTTGATCGAACCGATTATCAAGCCGAATAATATGACCCTGCCCCAGATCGACCTGGCCATTATCGATTGTTATCGTCGTTTCTATATGCCGAAGATGCTTGAGTTCCGCAAAATATCCGATCCGTTTCGCAGGAATTACCTATTGACCTCAATGAAGCTGATTATGAAATCATCATTTTTGATAAAGAAATTTGCCCGTCTCGGAATTGATACTACTCGGATGATGGAAAAAATGTTTAAAACCAAGCGGCCCGAAGCCGATCCAAAAACGGCCAGGAAAGAACCCTGATCAAAATTCTTAAAACAGACCGTTCTTGACTGAATAAAACTATGTATTATCTTAGAATAAGTACGAACAATAACCGGTATTATCCATGTTAAAGAACATTTTAAAACATAGCGGTTTGATCTTGGGATTAGCCCTGCTTTTGGCAAGCTCCTTTGTTTCGGCGCAGGATACAGATACCGCATCGGTGAAGATCAAAGTTGACGTTGAGTCGGTGACGATTCTTTTAAACGATGACAGCCTCCTGCTTGATTCCTATGGAAACCAACTTATTGCTGGCGCCTGGTTCGTACTTAATCTCTCTTCAGGCGATTACCAGTTTTCTTTTCACCACCCTGATTACGATTCCCAAACGCGCCAATTAATGTTAGGCAAAGATGAGATCGGCACCATCGAAATCAGATTTTTGCCCGAAGAGATCGCGCCGCCAGAAGATACAACGGGTACCACGCTCTCATCTCTGATCTCTATTCATTCGACCCCGGTTGAGGCAATGATTACCCTTGATGGCACGATGCTCACCGAGGAAACACCGACCGAAATCAGATTGAATTCCGGTCCCCACCAAATAGAACTCCTCCTGGACGGCTGGGAACCTTTGAGTCATACGGTAGAGATAAGTAATTCTAATTCGATAATATTGAACTATCTCCTGATGCCAACCGCCCCACCGCAAACGGCTCCTGAGGTTTTGGGGCTTGAATACCGCCAGCAATTAATGCGGCTTGATGTCCGTACCGCCGAGAATTTGCGTGCTACGTTTAATTCGCTGACCGAAACTTTTGCCATATTGCCGCTGGGACAAGGATTGGTGGCCAAAGGATTTTTGCGGGGGGATCAGGAAAAGACTGCCAACGTATTGATTGCCACCGGAGTCGTTCTATCGGCCGGGTCATATATTCTGGGGAAAATATTATATAAGAACAAGGTCAATAAAATCAATTCCCGCAATGAAGAGATCGAAGTGATTAATCTTGAGTCTGATGAGCATAATGAGGTTGTTGATCTGGCAATCAAAGAGCATGATGCAGAGTCTTTGGAAAGTTGGCTCAAGGAGAACGACGGTAAGGGAATTGTTGAGGTTGAAAAACTATCCGACTCTCTGATTGAAGCACCACCGCAATAATTATCGCACCGCTTTGTTTTTTTCATATTTAAAACGAAATATTTGCCCCGCCGTCGGGATGGAGATATAAATATTTTGACGCTGGCGATCAATCACAATTCCTGCCGGGCGACCGGGTAATTTCATATCCGGATACGAAGCGATGTATTTCCCCAGAGTTGAATAGATGTGAATGATGCGGTTGTTGGCATCGACAACATGTATGCGACCATGCTTGCGAATACCGCTGGGATCAAACGAGCTCGAATCCTCAAGTCTGTAGTCGGAGATATTATCGTAGGCAAACCCCTGAGGTGCCAATTTGGTGCTGAATGGAATCGTATCGAATGAATAGATTGGCGTTCCACTACAGGTAAAAACTTCGATCGTACCACTCATGGCATCTCCAACCAAAAGACGACCATCCCAGGTAATGTGAAGAGCGGAGGGGAAACCCAATACTGGCGATACGCTGGAAGAAGTATTAGAATCAGCTCGGTCAGCCCACATGGATGGGTCGGCCGGGATGGTCAATATCAGTTCTCCCAGTTCGGTTACCCCTTCGGCATCGACTAATGAGACCGCTAAGATTTTTTTGATTCCGACATCCCCTACATAAGCAACTCCACCGAGGTAAGTGACCGCGTATGGCAACAGTTGAGTTTTTCCGTCTGGTAAGGTGCCAAATGAATTTATTAATTGCCCCCGGCGATCATAAACAATAACGAGCCGTCTGGAATGATCGGAGACTATCACGGTTGAATCGGTAATAAAAAAGTCGGTTGGAAAAACCGGTTCCGGATCATCCAGCCTGATAGTCGAAAGGTAATTCAGTTCGATATCAAAGAGGTCGATGCGGGGACGGTCGGTGTAGCTGATAAAAAGAGTATCTTTGACCAGTTGCATTCTTACCGGTTTGAGGCTGTCACCATCGACAACGATAGGGATATGTCTGTCAAATGATGGTATCGCTTGATATTCAGGCGGTACCGTTTTCTGGTCGCACCCGGACAATATGATAATTATCAACCCTGCCGCCAGAAGAAGTATGGATCGGATAAACGTTTTGGTGGTTTTTAGACGGCGATTAATCATGCGGCAATATATGCCGATTATTACAAAAAATAAAGTCGCTTTATTATTGAATTATAAGTTGATAAATTGTGAGTTGCGTCGCTTGAATTATTAATCTATCGGTATTGATAGATTGTGAATCACAGCAACCGGATAATTACGGCCCATCGGTGGTGGATGATTCGGAATCGGTGTAATGAATGCCGTGACAGGAAGTACATCGAACTTCATCGCCCGCTCCGAGGAGATAATCGTTAGTCGTATTCCCGTCGGATGGTTGAGGGTTACCGTCAACGTCAAGCGGGGGATTGTGATAAAATTCCGTTGCGGGCAGGGCATTGCCGACCGGGTGAGATAATTCGGAACCGGTATATGTTCGCACCGAACTATTGTCCCGCGTCCGATGGCAATCAAGGCACAGGGCATCGGCGCTATTGTCCAGACGCAAAAATGGGGAAACGCTGTTGGCATGAGGGTCGTGACAGGTAGCGCAGGTGATTTTGTTTTCTGCTGTCAGATGATCCAAAAGGGTTTGCGTTTGCGGAAGCTGGGTGCTCCTCTCGGTATTAATCGCCGCCACATCCCAGGCATGAGAAGTACCGGTCACTCCAGGATCGGCCTTGTCGGCTGATGATAGTTCTTTGGTCATAGGAACCCACCCACCCGGTGAATGGCAGGACAGGCACAAAGTCGAGACCAACGAATCGGACGCATTTATCAGAATATCACCCAGCGAATTGTGGGTGATATGGCATTGTTCGCAATAGATCGAATTGGTGCCACCATGAGGATCATCCTGTGCCACAGTTACAGTCGCCAAAGTTAATGTAACCGAGATCAAAATGAGGATCTGCGCAATTTTTGTATTTCCAAATTTTTTCATCATAGCACCTACTTCAACAATACCATTTTTCTTGTTTTTTCAAAACTATCGGTCCGAAGCCGATAGAAATAAACACCTGAACCAACCGAACGGCCCGCTTCGTCCCGACCATCCCAAACCAGCGAATGATTTCCTGCCGACAGCGATTCGGAAATAATTATTTTAATCCTCTCCCCCAAAATATTTATTATTTCCAGAGTAACATCACTCTCAATCGGAAGAGAAAACCTTATTTCTGTCGTCGGGTTGAACGGATTGGGGAAATTTTGTTGTAAGTCGAAAACGGATGGTAAGGAATTTATCTTAAATGAGTGATTATTGCTCCATTGCCCGAACTGTCCGTTAACCATGACGCGACTGCTCCAGAGAAACTCATTGTCGGCTGAGAAGTTAATTTCAGGAGACCAGGTTGCCATAACTTTCTGGACCGACCCATTTTCCATTACAATACTGTCCGGCATAAGTCCTGAAAGCGCCATCGGTTGGTCGAGATTTCCAGATTCAAACAGGCGAAATTCAAAACCGGCCACCTGTCGGGCGGCATCGACCGCTTCGACATATGCTGTTAATATTACTTCATCTGAAGAGATG
>JAUUYJ010000047.1 GCA_030588275.1 Candidatus Zixiibacteriota bacterium
CCGCCAGCCATGAATCCATGTTTCCCGGCCAGATACCGGGTAGTCTCAAACGAATCTTTATCTGATACAGTGACCACATCATCAATTATATCAGGGTCAAGCGCTTTGGTAACCATATCAGAGCCGATACCCTCAACGAGGTAGCCGGAGGCCTGGCCAACTTTCCCGGTCTTTACATATTCGGCAAAGATTGATCCAACCGGATCGACCGCAATGATCTGAATATCGCTGTTTTTTTCCTTAAGAAAACGGGCCGCACCGGAAAGTGTCCCACCAGTTCCGATCCCGGCAATGAGGTGTGTCACCTTGCCAGCGGTTTGGTTCCATATCTCAGGTCCGAGGGTATGGTAGTAGGCCAGAATATTGTCAGGGTTGTGATACTGGTTGAAATAAAAGAACCCCTTTTCTTCGGCCAACTTTTTGGCCACTTGATAACAACTTCGGGGATCGTCCCAGGCCGCCTCGGTCGGAGTTATTATAACTTCGGCACCGAGGGCACGAAGGAGGTCAATCTTTTCGTGGCTGACCTTGGCGGTCGCCGCAAAAATTGTTTTGAGGCCATAAGCGGCGGCGACCATTGCGACACCAATGCCAGTGTTTCCCGAAGTGTTGTCAACAATCGTGTCACCCTTTTTCAGCGTTCCTTCGCGAAGTCCTTTTTCGATTACATATTTGCCGAGGCGGTCTTTGATCGATCCGCCCGGATTCATATATTCGAGTTTGGCGTACAAAGGATGCTGACCTTCTCCTCCGGGAGGATAAAACTGAGCCAGGGGAGTGTTACCGATCAGTTGCAGAATCGAAGATTGATATTCCATAATTTTTTGCGTCATGTTTTTATGTCTCAAACCGGGGAAAGTATTTCCCCATCCTTATTTCTTATAGGCTCTTATAAACAGCTTTTTGAATATTATACAATATTGAAGTCAGCTTCAATTGTTTTTTATCAATTGTTATATCCTTGACAAAATAATTGTTGTGCGGTAACATGGCGGAAAATGGAGGATATGGTATGGCCAGGATAATTATAGTTCTCATAATGTGTGCCGCGCTGTTTGTAAGCGGTTGTAGTGAGAAGGATGAAGAGATTGCCGAAATGCAGGACGGAACGACTGAGTCGGCTGTTCAGGATTCAATCAAGCGAGCGGAAGAAGCAGCTTTGGCCGATTCAATTGCGGCCGCGTCGGTTGCCGAGCCTGAACCAGAACCGGATACTTACGGAGTAAATACCGATTACTCTCAATTAGATGGATATGTGGCTCAGATCGGAAGTTACGCTGAACGGAATTTTGCCGAAATGATTGCGGAGAAATATCAAAATCGTGATTATCCGGCCTTTGTCACTTCATTGGATATTGATGGTGCCACTTACTATCGCGTTCGCGTTGGCGTTTATGAAACTTTCGCCGAAGCTAAAGAGATTGGTAATCTCATCAAAGATCGATATTCGATAGAATTTTGGGTCGATAGCAATCGATAGTAGGTCTGTTTTTTATTGCAGGATGATAGAAATATCAAGTTATAAAAAAGCCCCGATTGGTCGGGGCTTTTTTATAATCAACTCTTCAGTTTTTCATCTTCATAAATTATGATTATTTCAGATGGGTCTTGAAGAACTCGACCATTCGACGATAAAAAATCAGGCGGTTAGACAACTTTCCGATTCCGTGACCTTCGTCGGCAAAAATCAATGGCTCGACTACGCCACCACGCTTCTTGATCGCGGCAATGATCTGTCGGGCTTCATCAACCGGAACGCGGGGGTCATTCTCGCCATGAACAACCATAAGTGGTGTCTTGATTAAATTAGCCTTATGGATCGGGGAGATCGATTTCAAAAATGGTTTGTCAGTTAATGGACCATATTCTGATTCGCGCAATGCACGACGATATGAAGATGTGTTTTCCAAAAAGCTGACAAAATTGACGATGCCGACCGAATTACAGGCGGCGGAAAACAGATCGGGATACTCGGTGATGGCGGCCATTGTCATGTACCCACCATAACTTCCACCCTTAACACCAATCTTGCCCGCTTCTGAATAGCCGCTGGCGATCAGATAGTCGGCACCCGCCTTCATATCGGCGACTGATTTTAAACGGTTTTTGTAATTATCCATGTTTAGATAATCTTTGCCATAGCCGTCTGACCCACGAACGTTGGGAGCTAAGAGTCCGAAGCCGTTGAGCATCAGGTATTGGAAATGGCGATTGAAATAAGGACGGAATTGTCCTTCCGGTCCGCCGTGAATATCTAAAATAAACGGAATTGGACCACCCTCATAATCGGCAGGTAAATATAGGAAAGCTGGAATTTCCATGCCGTCGCTGGCTTTATATTTGATAAGTTTCGGCTCGGTGAAAATCGAGCGATCAATTCCGGCATAGGTCGAAAAGGTTAACTGTTCCAAAGTTTGCTTGCTCCAATCCCAACTCCAGACATCGCTTGTTTGGGTCGGGTTATTGAAAGTGAAAAGCATCCGGGATGATTCGGATAAGATCGGAGCGGCGAAGATACCATCCATTTTTGGAGTCGGCAGGGATTGGCCAGATTCGAGGTTGGCTAATTTTAATCGACCATAACCTTCTTCGTTAATTATCCAGGCCATAACTTTGCGGTCGGGGGACATCGTGATCCCCTCCACATTCCATTTAGCCTCGGCATCAAGATAGGTGATTTCTTTGGTGGCCAGATCCATTTTGGCTCTGAGATTTATTCCCTGGTCGTTGTCGTTACAGGTCAGGTACAAAGATTGACCATCACCAGAAAATTGAAAATTGTCGTACAGGATTTCACCTTCATGTTCGGTTAGGTGTTCGGTTTCGCCGGTGGCCAGATCATAAAGAAAGAGGTCATCATTAACATTGGAATCGAAGCGGTAATAAAGTAGCTTGGAGCCGTCCAACGAGAGATCGGCCCAGCCATGATATCCGACAACATCAACTAAGAGTTCAAATTCGGCTGTGACGATATCCATTCTGTACAGCTTGAAATCTTTGAGGTTGGCCATGTTGGAGCGGGTGTAAATAACCTTATCATCCTTGTCCCAAATAACTGAGCCGTATTGAATTTTTGGTGTATCGGTAAGTTGACGGGCTTGGCCGGTCCGGGTGTTGATCAGATGAAGTTGTGACTGTTCCGAGCCGCCTATCGAGGCACCAATTATGGCCATTTCGCCGGAGTGAGATAAGACATACCAGTCAATGCCGTCGGCGTAGGTGGTCAATTGATATGGCCAACCTTCTTTGGTAAGCCTGTAAAGCTGAGTGACGCCGGTAAATCCGGTTGTAAAGAAGACAGTCTTCCCATCGTTAGACAGGTCTGGTGAACCGGTCCAGCCGACCTGCATAAAGGTTTCGATATCCGGGATGTACTGGCCGGAACCGAAGAAGGCACTCAGGTCGGAGCTTGACTTGTTCTCTTCGGAATAATCAACCTCTTTAAAGTCGCCGCATCCGAGGGAGAGGACAGCTATGGTTAAAGAAATTACGAATGTTTTGAGAAATGATAAATTTTTCAAAATGCCTCCAAAGGTTATTGATTTTCAATATGGCAGTCAATTTATATTATCCGGAGATGCAAGTCAAGGAGGTGGTCGGCCGCATAATCTGACCGCTTGGCAATTTCTGATTTGCACACTCTCTGAAACTCTTGACGTGTAACTGGGGGAAACTGTTTCATTGAAGAAATAATTATAAAAAAAGCCCCGAAAAAACGGGGCTTTAATTAGTCTCTATATATTTATCAGGGTCGTTTATACTCCCCGACAATCCGTAAAATGGCATCAAAGCGCATGTTATCTCGAAACGCCTGAACCTCCTCTTCCGGAATATTTTTCTGAAATTCGCCGTAAACTTTCTTGACTCGCTTGAAGTCATCTTTGGCAAAATAGTTGAGCATTAGATAATGATACACTTTTGGATCAGATCGGTTAACCTCGCGCGCTTTTTTTAGTTTCTTGTCGGCGTCACGATGTTTTCCCATAGCATAGTATATTTTGCCTATTTCAAAGTTGGCTCGGAAATTGTTTTTATCGATTCTGAGAACTGCTTTGTAACCTTTGAGCGCCGCTTCTCGGTCTCCCGATTTACCTGTCAAGATGGCCTGGTTTAAAAGAGCCGGTAGCGATTTGTTATTTATTTCTAACGCTTCCTTAAATGCCGACTGGGCCGAACTGGTTCTTTTTTTGGAGGCGAATATTTCTCCAGCCCTGATGTAATCGGCTTCGGCGCCACTCTTATTCCCTGTCGCTTGATATGCTTCGGCCCGGCCCATTATGGCATCTGCCATTGACGGATCGAGACTAATCGCTTCTCCGAACTCGGCGATTGCCTCAGAGTAGTTGCTTTTGTCCAGATTTTTTTGTGCCGACTGGTAATAATCCTGGGCATTGTAGGTAACCTCTGCAGTTTCGACAACCGCTTTGGTTAATTCAACCGAGAGAGTGAAGGTCTTGTCGGCTGTTAATTTGATTTTCCCTGACCATGAATTATATCCGGATCGGGAAACGGTCGCCTTATGGGTGCCGGGATTCAGTTTTTTGTACGTCAGGTTTCCGACGCCAAGAACCTGTCCGTTGACGATCAGTCTTGCATTCTCAACATTCGCCTTCAGCTTTAGGGCGGAATACTTTTTGGCCGGCTTGACGCTTTTCGGTGGGGGTTGTGAGGTTTGACTCTTTGGCTTTTCGGTTTGAGTGGTCGCTTTCGTCTTTGGTGAGCGGCCCGGGTTAATATCTCTTTGGGTAGATTGTGATGATGCCGAGGCCAGCGTTTGATTTTGGAATTGGCTATCTTTTCCCAGGACCAAAGTTGTAACCTGATTATCGATAACCGAGATACTTGCGCTGCCGGTTTTGCCGTTCGGGAAGGAAAATTCGACCTGATAAATTCCGGGAGGGACGCGATCAAAACGGAAGAAACCGGCCGGATCGGAGCCGGTCTTTTTGCCCAGCCCTATGATTGCAATTTCAATTTTACTCGACGTGGGACGGCCATTTGGTCCGACGACCAGGCCGACGATTGCGCCATCGCCGGGGACTGTCGGCGAGATAAATTGACTACCGATGAGGGCCAACAGAACAACCAGAAGAACCGAGAAGGCGGCGACGGTATATTGTGGCTTGATCTTTTTTGGCGTTAATAAATAATGTTTGCTCCCAATCACCATCTCTTCGCCGGATACCGGTTTAAACTGCCCGGTTAACTGAATAAAATTCTTGTGGAAATAGGCTACGCCTCGAATCGCTTTTGCTTTGGCCGGAGGTGGGATTGCAGGCAGTTTTTCCGGAACATTTTCCGGAATATTTTCATTTGAGACTTGATTACTATCTGCTCCTGCATTATTGGAATTGTTGCTTGAGGCAATCGAGCGGCTTTGTGCAAAATCACCGTTTGAAGTCAAACCGATTGCGTCAGCCGGTGAGGCTGGTGAGTCGTCCGGCCCGAGGAGATTTGACCTGATGCTTTCTGCCTGCTTTTTAGACAACTTTTTCAGATCATTGCTCAGCTCCCCATTATTCCCATTTTCTGGGCGATCATTACTCTCTTGATCGGAATCAGAGGATGTGGCTGGGGGAGAGGGAGAGGTTGATTCTATCTGGTCGGTTGTCTCCGGCTCATTATCAGCTTGTTGGGCTGAAAGAAAGTCTCCGGGAGAGCAGATCTCAAGGTCGTCATCCATTCCGACTGTCACATCCTGCGATGGGTCATCCGGGAGGTCAACCTTTGACTGGACGTTGTCAGGTTCCGTGTCGGTAGAAGAATCATCATCAAGATATTCGTCAGGGCGTACCTGTTTTATTTCGGCTCCGCAATTTGGGCATTGCGTGACAGATTGGTCGGTAACCTGAAACTGGCATATATTACAAGTTGACAAAAAATCTCCTTTATAAATATTTTGTGCTAAACAATTTATCGGCTTATCAGTCTTAATCTTGAATGTAGATCGAATTGGAGATTTGATTGAATATCAAAGCGCATCACCGGTTGAGAATTAAATTCGATAAAAACGACTTGACAAGGGAATTGGCTTTGGATAACTTAATTGTTCAAATTTTTCGCGGCATAATGTCCGGGAGGAGAGCAGGATGAAGTTTAGTTTGAGAGGCATCATTGGGTTGGTTTTGGTGTTAGCAATGGCACTAATGGTGATGAGCGGTTGTTCCCAAAAGGATGACATCGTAAAGGGGACGGAAAGTACCACGATTACGCTTAGACCCAATAATCTGCCGGTATTGCAGGATATATATATTTATGAATTATGGGCGGCCAAAATAGATGGGGGTGACTCCGCATTTGTGTCACTAGGCCGATTCGTGTGGGACCGGGAGTTATTCATTTTTCGTGATACTCTTGGGCAGGCAATAACCAACGAATACACTCTTCCTGAGACCTGGTTATATTATACCAATATATATATATCGATTGAAAATCGTGGTGTAGCTAGCCCTACTCCTTCAGGCACTTTTGTTTTGGCAACTTCGGTTGGGCCGGTAAACGATATCAACCCGACGTTTAATATGGAATTTCCGACCAGCATGTCTAGTGCCATTGGTGCCTGGTTTGTTGGTACTCCAACCGACGATACCATGAATATTTTCAATGAAGATAAAGGGATTTGGCTCGGTACGAGGCCCTTGACACAGCGGTTTTTACATGACACACTTGATATTGATAGCATAGATCAGTTTATATTAGCGCTTGATACTCCCTATACTGCTTCCGATAGTGCCTCATGGCTTCTGCGTGACACGATCTGGGCTCAATTTCCGATAACCGAGGTAGATACGGTTCAGGTTGTTTTTGGCTTGGATACTTTGCCTCATCGGCACATTAATGTCAACTGGATTGATACGCTCGATTCATTTAACAACTATCAGTTAATAGTGCATTACGATATCGACAGTATTAGTTCTGATCCAAGTGAACCGCGCGGGTTAATTGAATTTTACGACTATCAGCCTTCACTGTCCGGTCTTCCGGATGTTCGTCCTTTTGGATGGCGCTATAACGTCTGGGTCCTCGGTGAGTATTTCCCAAGTGCGGCCAATTTATCCCAAATGGTTCCGTTTGCATACGATCTTCCCGGGTTAAATACGGGAGACACAACTTTTCAGGTTATTTCTCTTGGTGCATTTTATCATGCCGACTCGGCCGATCTGTCGAATCCTTATATCAGTAATCGAGAGGTTCCAAATTTCCCCGGTGAAGATTTCATCAGTGGAGCTTTGCCGATTGATTTCGATGACAGCTTGACCTTTGTGTATGGGGGTGATGATTCGACTGGTGGAATCTGGGGTAGTCTTGTTATTGGCCTTGAACCGGACCCGGCCAACCTGACGATTGACTCGACCCGGAACTTCCCGTTGTTCTTCCTTAGCGGACAACTCTCCGGTCCCGGTCAGGAAACGGATAAGTTTTTTCATAACTGGAGTCAGTTTCTGCCGAAAGTAACTTTGACGGTGAAATTTGGAGAATAACAACTAAGCTTTAGTTTAAGGCCGACATGAATTTATGTCGGCCTTTTTGTTAACTGAAAGTTTTTATTGATTTTGACAATACTTGCCTTTTAACTTTCCTTTTATTATATTCGACGACCAAATTTGTATTGAATGATTTTCAAATATAAACTAGTGATGGAGGGTAGCGCATGAATTTCGATGTTGGAATTGGAGCGGCCGTTTTGGGTTGTGTCGGACTTCTTTTTGCTTTGGGGCTTTTTATCAGCATAAAGAAGAAATCAACCGGCTCGGAACTGATGACAGAACTATCGGAAACGATTCATGATGGAGCTATGGTCTTTCTTAAAAGAGAGTATTCCATTCTGGCCGTATTTATTTTGATTGTTTGTGCTCTATTGGCCTGGAAAATTTCGTTGTTCACCGCTATCGCCTTTATTACCGGAGCCGGTTGCTCCATGTTGGCTGGTGTCTTCGGAATGAAAGCGGCGACCCGGGCAAACGTTCGGACCGCCGCCGCCGCTAAAGACTCCGGTCAAGCGGCCGCCTTAAGTATTGCCTTTACCGGTGGTGCGGTGATGGGGATGTCGGTTGCCAGTCTCGGCCTAATTGGTGTCGGGATCTATTTTTACTTATGGGGCAATGTCGATCAAGCGACCTATTTGACCGGGTTTGCTATGGGTGCTTCCACTATTGCCTTGTTTGCCCGCGTGGGCGGAGGGATTTTCACCAAGGCGGCTGACGTTGGTGCCGATCTGGTTGGAAAAGTTGAAGCTGGTATCCCGGAAGATGATCCTCGTAATCCGGCCGTTATTGCTGATAACGTTGGTGACAACGTTGGTGATACGGCAGGGATGGGGGCCGACCTGTTTGAATCTTACGTTGGCTCAATTATTGCGGCTGTTGTTATTGCCGCGACATCGACGGCAGTGGCTGTTGTTGGGGCGCGCGAAGCGTATATGCAACTACCTCTGATGATTGTTACGGTTGGAATTGTCGCCTCGATGTTTGGTATTCTATCGGTTAATATTCTCAAGAAAATGGATCCGGCGGCAGTCCTTCGGGTCGTTACTTATGTTGGTGCGGTCTTGATGCTGGGAGCCACTTATTATCTGGTTCAATACCAAGGTATGGATAGCGGAGTTTTTTGGGCTGTCTTTGCTGGAAATGTGGCCGGTATTATCCTCGGACTTCTGACTGAATATTATACCGCCGCCGGTCCGGTGCGCAAGATTGCAAAAAGTTGTGAGACCGGCCCCGCGACCTGTATTATTGCCGGACTTGATGTCGGAATGCAATCGGTTGCTTTACCGGTATTAATTATTGCCGCGGCAATTTATACTGCGCATCAATTGGCCGGACTGTACGGGATTGGAATTGCTGCTGTGGGAATGCTTGGTACGATTGGCGTTACAATGGCGGTCGATGCTTATGGACCGATTGCTGACAATGCCGGAGGTATTACTGAGATGGCCGGGTTAGGAAAAGATGTTCGGAAAATTACCGATAAGCTGGATGCTTTGGGTAACACAACGGCGGCGATCGGAAAAGGGTTTGCCATTGGATCAGCGGCATTGACCGCCTTGGCTCTGTTTTCCGCTTACAGTTCTGCCGTTAATCTGGAAAAAATTGATCTGCTGAATGTCAGAGTTATTGTTGGTCTCTTTATTGGTGGAACTCTGCCGTTTATGGTCGCATCATTAACGATGAGTGCGGTTGGTAAAGCGGCTTTCAAAATGGTTCAGGAAGTCCGCCGACAGTTTAAGGAAATTCCGGGATTGATGGAAGGAACCGCGAAACCGGATAGCAGAAAGTGCGTTGACATTGCTACCGTCGGAGCATTGCAACAGATGATTGCCCCCGGCCTCCTTGCTATCTTGGCGCCGATTATAATCGGTCTGGGCATGGGTAAGGAAGCCTTAGGCGGCATGTTGGCAGGAGCGACGCTGACCGGTGTCTTGTTGGCTCTGATGATGTCCAATGGTGGTGGTGCCTGGGATAATGCCAAGAAGTATATCGAAGGTGGCGCTCATGGTGGCAAAGGTTCAGAAGCACACATGGCGGCCGTTGTCGGCGATACGGTTGGTGATCCTTTTAAAGATACCTCTGGACCGTCGATGAATATTCTGATTAAACTGATGGCGATTGTTTCGTTGGTTTTGGCTCCTCTGTTTATCTGATAAGAGAGACCAGTATTTTTTGAAAAAATAGCTTTACACGAATATAAATTAAAGACAGGCTCGATGTTGGAGCCTGTCTTTTTTGCTTATGTTTGATTGAATATTGTCTGGTTAGAGTTGTATATTGTGTTACAATAACGGAACTCTCGTGGGGATATTTATTTGAGTAACAGGCGTTGATGCGATAGTTACGAATTATGAAACAATTATATTTCCATCCCGTCTAACAAATTGACGGGTGACAATAAGGTGAGGACAAAAATGACCACAGATAACATTCCTGAACCAGCAGGTCCAACGACTCTTGATGTTGTGGAAGATAAGGGGATCGTCGGTATCATGACCGGTATCTTTTCATCTCCAACTGAGGCTTTTCAGGCTTTCGACAAGAAAGCCAGCTTTAAGCTCCTTATCATGCCGCTAATTGTTGTTATTCTGGCAACGATGGCGTTTTCCCTTTCTACGGCCCAATTTGAAGCACAAGATCAGTACAACCTTCTGAAAAATTCTACCGTTATTCCTCAAAGCGAATTGCAAAAGATGCAGGACAAAGCACAGGAAGGAGTTTCTGGCTCTGATCTGGCGTTGAAGGTGGTGTTAACGTTTATTGGGATTCCAGTAGTGACCGCCATTATATCATTAATTGTTTGGGGTATGGGAAACTTCATCTTTGGTGGTAAGACCAACTTTATGAGGGTTTGGGGTGTAACGATATTGGGTGGTTTGATCGGTGGTCTGAATAGTTTGTTTAAGGTTCCGTTGGTCTTGGCCAAAGGGACATCATCGGTTACTTATGGGTTAGCGGCCTTGATGCCGGGGAAAGATGTTACATCATTGTTGTATTTTCTGTTCTTTACTCTGGATGGATTTGTAATCTGGTCTATGATTGTTACTGGATTGGGTTATGCCGTTATTTATAAATTTACGCCCGGAAAAGGGATCGCGTTGTCGGTCGTGGTAACATTACTTGCGGTCGCGGTTGGGATGGCGGGTCTCGTCATTGGAATGAGTTTTGCCGGTGTGGAAATCAGCATCATTTAGAAATTTGAGGTAATTATGAGAAGGCTTTCTTTATTAGTATTTACTTTGGTTCTGTTCGTGGGCATGTCAGCTTCAGCCGAACAGTTGACCCTGGATGATTGTATTCGGATGGCAATGGAAACTGACCCTGGTCTTATCAGGTCACATAACTCAATCTCTTCTGCCAACGCAACGGTGCGCCAGGCGGTTGGCGGGTTTCTGCCCACCGTTGGGTTGTCGGCCAGTATGACGGATGTGAACAGCGGCCCGGAATCACCACGTTTACGGCTGATACCGGGAGTCGATTCTCTTGGCAATCCGGTTTTCTCACTCCAAAACGCCGCCAATCCAGAACCTTCAATTCAGAAATATTATGGTGCTGGTCTGTCGATGAACATGACCCTCTTTAATGGACTGAGTAATTACTGGAATCTCAAAGGAAGCAAGGCATCAAAAAAGCAAATCCAATATGATTATTACAATCAAAAGTCCGAGTTAGTGTATTTGATAAAGGGGAAATATTACCTCGTACTAAAGGCCAAAAAGGATTTGGAAGTTGCTCGTGATGCGGTAAAACGATCCGAAGAACTGCTGAAGTTATTTCAGGAAAAATATGATTTGGGATCGGCATCACTATCGGAAGTATTGAAACAGAAGGTCCGATTTGGCAATGACAAACTTACCAAGGTAAGAACGACCAAAAACCTCGAAGTGACCTACGACGTTTTGGCAATTGCAATCGGTCTTGATCCATCGGAAAATTTTGATGTTGCCAACATTGAACTCATCAAGGAGTCAACCGGTAATATAGATGCGTTGGTAGCCAAGACGATTGAGTCGCATCCGGCGATTATGGCCTCAAAAGCCAGCGTTAATGCCTTTAAATACGATGTCAGATCAGCTTGGGGTGAATATCTACCATCCTTATCACTATCGTATGATTATAGCTGGAGCAAAGGGCATTTTGATGAACTGGTGAAGTTGGGACCTTTTGATCATTCCGGAACGCTGAGGTTGGTGGCTCGCTATAATATCTTTGATGGCTTCACTCGTGAGAAAAATATGAACCGGGCCAAAATTGGCCTCAATAACGCCAATTACTCCTTTATCTATAATCGCAATCTGGTTTTGAAAAATCTCCATGACGCGTATCTCGGGATCAAGTTGGCGGAGGAAACAATTAGTGTTACAACCGAAACTGAGTCAGCCGCCAGCGAAGATATGGAGTTGGTGCAGGCCAAGTATAATCTGGGTGCCGCCGCATTGTGGGAACTACTTGATGCACAAGTTAG
>JAUUYJ010000242.1 GCA_030588275.1 Candidatus Zixiibacteriota bacterium
GGCGGTTATGATCCCGCGCCGAGCCATATACGAGAATGGATATGTTTATTTGATTAAGAATGGCCTTTTGGAATATCGCCAGGTTTCGATCGCCCGTCAGGAGAATGAGACGGTCATTATCAACGGCGGCCTGTTTACCGGTGACAGCCTCATTACTCAAATACTCCAGGGAGTCTCCCCCGGAATGCCTGCCGTAGCGCGAGGTGTACGGATGGAGGAATCACGGTAATGCATAAACTTATTTCTTATTTTATCCGTTATCCGATTTGGGTTAAGGTGATGATGTTCACCGTTATCGCCTTTGGGTTGATGTCGATGAGTCGCATGCGATTTTCGTTTTTCCCCGAGGTAACCCCCGATATTATTTTTGTGCAGGTCGCCTATCCGGGTGCCTCACCTGAGGAAGTGGCTGAGGGTGTTATCTTAAAAATTGAGGAAAACCTTGATGGGCTCGATGGGGTTGATCGGATCACCTCGGTTTCACGCGAAAATATTGGATCGATTACGGTTGAGACAGCGCTTGACTCTGACATTGATCAGGTTCTGGCCGATGTCAAAAATGCGGTCGATCGGATTAGCTCCTTTCCGGTCGGGTCTGAGAAACCGGTTATCTTTGAGCAAAAATTCCGTTCTCGAGCGGTTTCGATTGTTCTATTTGGATCAGCCGACTTGTACAATCTCAAATATATTACCGAAGCATTTCGGGATAAGCTTCTTGATTCCCCGATAATTTCGCAGATCAATATTGAAGGCTTACCCAATCTGGAAATTTCAATTGAGGTCTCCGAATCAGATTTGAGGCGTTACAACCTGACCTTTGAGGAGATCGCCGCCGCCGTGCGGGATGCCAATATCAATATTTCCGGTGGAAAATTTGAAACCGGGCAGGAAGAGCTTTTGATCCGAGCCTGGGGCCGGGATTATCACGCCAGCGAACTTTTGGACATTCCGATCCGAGGACGGGGTGATGGCGTCATTGTCCATCTTGGGGATATCGCCAACGTCAGAGAAAAATGGGAAGACAGCCCGGTCCGTCGTTATTATAATGATCAGGATGGTTTGATCCTCAATATCGATCAGACCAAAGATGAAGACATTATTGCCATCGCCGATTTTTGTAACGAGCAGGTCGAAATTTTTAACCAAGTCAATTCGGAAGTAACCGCCAAGATATTGGATGATCGAACGATTCCTCTGCGCCAGAGGATCGACCTGTTGGTAAAAAATGGTATCATCGGATTGATTTTGGTTGTGGCCGCGCTTGGCTTTTTCCTGAATTTAAGGCTCTCCTTTTGGGTTGCCATATCAATTCCGTTCTCGTTTGCCGGGATGTTCATTATCGGCGAGATGGCCGGAATTACAATCAACGTTATCTCTCTTTTTGGAATGATTATTGTTGTCGGAATTTTGGTTGACGACGCCATTGTCGTCGCCGAACGGGTCTATGCGCTATATGAACAAGGGGTTCATCCGATCAAGGCGGCGATTGACGGCACCTCGGAGGTTATGGCCCCGGTTGCCACCTCGGTAATCACAACCGTTATTGCTTTTACACCGTTTTTCTTTCTGGACGGAATGATGGGACGCTTCATCGGCAGTATGGCAATTGTCGTTATCGCCTCATTACTCTTTTCACTCTTCGAGGCATTTTTTATTCTCCCCTCCCATCTGGCTCATTCTAAAGGATTACACCCCCACAAAGAAGATCCACCGATGCGTCGCAAGATCGAACGATTTATCAAATATATGACGCATACGATCTATGCTTCTGTTTTGAAAAAAGTTATGCGTTACAAATATATCACGGTTGTCATACCGGCGGCACTTATTATGATCACGTTCGGCCTTTTAAAAGGGGGGATCATCGGCACCACTTTCTTCCCCTTTATTGATGGGGATACCCTGCCGATTAACGTCTCCCTTGTGACCGGGCGACAGGAAGCGGATACCGAAAATATTTTAAAGCAGATCGAAGATGTCTGCTGGCGGATAAACGACGAAATAAAAGCTGAGCGGGCCGACGGCCTTGATGTTATTACCGGAATCAAACGGGAGATTGGCAGTAACCAGATCGGCGATGCCGGCGGACATGCCGGAATGCTATTGGTACAATTATTAGATGGCGAAACCAGAGATATGGGTAGCTATGACATCTCTAATCGCATTCGCCAGGAGATCGGTCCGATACCGGAGACACAAAACATCACCTTTGGGCGGGTTGGTCATTTTGGCAAACCGGTTTCGATCAGCCTGCTGGGTAACGACTATACCCAACTCAATAAAGCGCGCCAACTCCTGGTTGATGAGCTAATAAATTTCACGACTCTCAAGGATGTCACAACTTCTGATGAGGGGGGGCGACGCGAAGTTAATATTACCCTTAAGCCTCGTGCCCATGCCCTGGGTCTGACCCTTCGGGATATTGCCGGACAGGTGCGCCAGGGATTTTTTGGTCATGAGATTCAACGGATTCAACGGGGGCGAGATGAAATCAGAGTTTGGGTTCGTTACCGCGATGAGGATCGATCCGAGTTGGCGATGCTGGATAAAATCAGAATAAGAACTCCAGAGGGTGAATTTCCGTTTAGCGAATTGGCCACCTATAAAGTTGAACGAGGGATCGTATCGATCAACCGGCTGGAACGAAAGCGGGAGATAAAAATTGAGGCCAACATGGCTGATGTTAAGACCGATCTTCCGCCGATTTTGGATGAGATCAGAGTTGACGTTCTGCCATCCGTTTTGGCTCAGGTCGAGGGTGTCAGTTATTCTTTTGAGGGGCAATCGCGTGGCCAGGCCAAGACAACAAATTCGATGAAGACCGCTTTTCCGATTGCCCTTTTAGGGATGCTGATTCTGATTATTCTTGTCTTCCGCTCTTTGGCTCAGGCTCTGATGATTTTTTCGTTGATTCCGATTGGTATTCTTGGAGCGATTTGGGGTCATGGGATTCAGGGATTGCAATTAAATATTTTGTCAATCTATGGGATAATTGCCCTGTCGGGAATTATCATCAATGATAGTATCGTCTTTGTTGACAAAATCAACCGCAACCTGAGGGACGGTCTCAAGGTTGAGGATGCCGTCTTTCAGGCGGGGCTGTCCCGTCTGAGACCGATAATCCTGACGACGATGACAACCTCCTTGGGGTTGGCTCCTCTGATTATGGAAACCAGTCGACAGGCGCAGTTTTTGATCCCGATGGCTGTTTCGGTTGCTTATGGCCTGCTGTTTGGAACCTTTATTTTGCTTCTGATCCTACCTGCTTCATTCCTGGTTTTTAACTCGGTGCGGGTTAATTGGATCAACTTGATCTACGGCAAGAAACTCAATCAGGAAGAGGTCGAACCGGCAGTGAAAGAGCTTGAAGTCTCGGCCTAAAGAATCGTCAGTTCAAAGATTGAAAGCATCAGGTTTTTTTAATTGCGCCGGCTATACAGCCGGCGCTTTTTTATTGGTAGAATTGTTCTTATCATTTGATCCAAATTTATGTTTTTATTGAAGCATGCAGTTTGTTTCTGTTGGGGAACTATGATCTGTCTTAATCGGTTATAGAGTAACATTAAAAGGTTACCCAAATATTATTTTTTATACTTTTTTTGACTTTTTTTGACAGGTCCAATTACCTGATAACCGAAGGCATCAAGGGAAAGCATAAGATGAAGCATGTCATTATCGGAAATGGTGTCGCCGGGATAAATGCCGCCGGACAGATTAGAAACCGCGACAAGTCGGCTGAGATCACAATTATTTCAAAAGAGACGGATCATTTCTTCTCCCGAACCGCCTTGATGTATCTCGCCTGCGGACAGCTTAACGAAACCGATATCGAGCCTTTCCCCCGCGATCATTACCAATGGATGAATTATAATCGTCTCCGGAGTGAGGTGATCGGTATTGACTCTATAAATAAAGCGGTGGTGTTGGCGGATGATCAAAAAATTGATTACGACCGGCTCTTGATCGCCTCCGGATCGGTTGCTCGGATGGCCGATTGGCCTGGGATTGATCTGGATGGTGTCTGTAATTTTGTTACCTGGCAAAATTATGAACGGTTGGCCGAAGAGATGAAAACGGCCAAAACTGCGTGCGTTGTTGGGGGTGGGTTGATTGGTATTGAAGCGGTCGA
>JAUUYJ010000187.1 GCA_030588275.1 Candidatus Zixiibacteriota bacterium
GCTTAGAAGAAAATACAGCACCGACGAAACCGGTCTGGTGGATAAGCTAAAAGAATTAAAATCAGAATTTGATGGAGTCTCCGATTACAAATCATTAATCGCCGAATTGGAAGGAAAGTTAGAACAAACCCATCGGCTTTACGGCGATCTGGCGGTGGAGATATCTGGTAAAAGGTCAAAGGGTGCGACCAAAATGGCTCAGGCGATTTTGAAACATCTGGCCGACCTGGCCTTACCAAAGGCGGAATTTAAGATCGAATTCAGCCGTGAGCTTTCTGAAATTGACGAGGCTGGTTTTGATCTCAATGGGGAAAAAGTCGTCGGCAACCATCATGGTTTGGAAACAATTGAATTCTATATCTCGACCAATCCAAAGGAACCGCTCAGGCCTTTAGTAAAGATCGCCTCAGGTGGGGAAATATCAAGAATTCTTCTGGCCATACTGATCGTTCTGGCTGGTAAGTACAAAATCCCGACTATAATATTTGATGAAATCGATACAGGTATCGGGGGAAAAACCGCCCTGAAGCTGGCCGAGAAACTAAAAGAGCTCTCAAATAAACGACAGGTCCTGGTTATCAGCCACCTTCCGAGTGTGGCAAAACTGGCCGACAACCATTTGGCCGTCTCAAAAAAAATCGCATCTGGTCGTAATATTATTGCCGTTGAAGAACTTAAAGGGAAACGACTCCAGCAGGAGCTGGCCCGAATGAGAAGCTAACCAGATCTTCCCTGATTTTACATTTTTATTTGAAAAAACAGATATCTCATTGAATATTATTATAAACTGCCGGTATATATGCTTAGAAAGAAAATATCGCCCCGCTTTGAGGGCAAATAAATATGACTAACGATGACAACAGATTGATGTCCGAGCTGAAATCGGGCCAGGTAACAGCCCTTTCCGGGTTGGTCGAGAAGTATAAAAAGCAGGCCTATTTTGTCGCTCTCGGCATGGTCGGAAACTCCGAAGATGCCTATGACATTTCTCAGGAAGCGTTTTTACGCGTTTATCGTTCAGCCAAGACATATAACGAGGAGAGATCATTTTTCCCCTGGTTTTATTCGATCATTCTCAACCTGTGCCGAAATCTCCTTAAAAAACGAAGCATCAATAACAGCCGCTCGGTAAATATTGATGACGTTTCGTACATGCTGGCCGATCGTGAAACCCCCGAAAAGATTTATCTGGAAAGCGAAGAAAAGCAGAGACTCCTTTCGTCACTTAGCAAACTAAATTTTTCCGACCGCGAGATTATCAACCTAAATCATTTTCGTATGATGAATTACGAAGAGATCTCCGGTCTTTTAGATATACCAAAAGGTACCGTGATGTCGCGGTTATATTATGCCCGCAAACGTCTGGCCCAATTAATGGAAGAAGAGGTTTAACGGTTATGAGTTGTCAAAAATTCAAAGAGCTTCTGGCTGGATTACAAGACGGCGAACTTGAAGAATCTCAACGTTTGGAAGTTGAGACTCATCTCAAGCGGTGCGCCGACTGCCGTGAAGAATTAGCCCGGCTGGAGAAGGTCAAGGAGGTAACGGGGAAAGTGCAATATAACGACTTGCCACTTGAAGTTTGGGATAGCTATTGGCAGAGCCTTTACCGCCGGGTTGAACGCGGCGCATCATGGGTTCTGATCTCCTTAGGTGCGGCACTACTTTTGGGGACCGGGCTGTTTTACCTCGTCCGTGACTTTTTCATGGATTCGGCGATTGCCATCATTCCCAAAGTAGGCGTTGGAGCCCTCATCGTTGGTGGCTCTTTCCTCTTGGTTTCGGTTGCTCGCGAACGGTTGTTTGCTTATAATCGAGATAGATACAAGGAGGTTATCAGATGATATTAGTCACAAGCGAAGCAATCGCAGGAAAGAAAATCGTCAAAACGCTCGGCATGGTGCGTGGCAACACGATTCGTGCCCGACATATTGGACGAGATATCTCAGCCGCCTTTCGTAACATGGTTGGTGGTGAAATAACCGATTACACCAAGATGATCGCCGAATCACGGGAACAAGCGCGCGACCGGATGGTGGCTGAAGCGGAAGCGTTGGGTGCCAATGCCATCTTGACGGTTCGCTTTTCAACATCATCGATGATGCAGGGTGCGGCCGAACTGCTATGCTATGGCACAGCAGTCGTTGTAGAAGATATTTAGATTATTTCCCTTTGGTACCAAAGATTATTGTAGAAATTTAGCAGTCGGGTCGTTTTATTTGGTGCATGACCGAACCTCACCCGCAATCGACCAGTAAGTATGGCCTGTCATATCTTACTATTGGATTGATATATATTTTAATAAACGGCATCTTTGTCGCAAAGTATGCGGTTGATTGCCCCCTTCCCCCGTTTCTGATTACGCTAATTTATGTTGCCGGATCATCCGGTCTGTATCTATTCTCAGGTAGAATCGTGACACGCTTAGTCCGCTCTGATCGGACCAAAGCAGTCTTTTGTGCTATAACGACAATCGCGATTATCGGCATGATAATGATCCTCAGGCAGATCGACCCTGCCGGCAATGATGTTGGTCGATATGTGGCGATTACCGATTGGCTTGACAATCTATCTCATGGCGTTTTTCCATATTTTTCTGCATCCAAACCATCCGGTATGCCTTTTCTGTTTCTGATCGCCTACCCTTTTCATGTTCTCGGTGATGTTGGACTTCTGCAAGTGGCATCATTTGCGCTTTTTGCCTTTCTACTGTGGCATGAAAGCAGTTTGAGAAATGCCCATCGGCAGATCGCATTGACGGGGTTGATATTACTCCTTGCCGCCCCGGCTTTTTGGTTTGAAGTAGTAACACGAAGTGACCTTTTTGCCAACATGGTTGTCGGCTGGGGCTGGCTAAAGCTGTTTGACAAACTGTCAAAAGGTCAAAGCCGACATAAGCTAATTCTAACAGGTCTTTTGGGCGGATTGGTCCTGGCGACAAGAACGATCCTTGGGCCAATTTTTATAATCTATCTTGTTTTTGAAATGCGCCGAATGTTGCCTAATTATCGCTGGTCATTATTGTTGTCGATGTTTATTGGATTTACAGCAATCAACCTCCCATTTTTGATCTGGGAGTTTGACTACTTTATTTACCAGGGGCCATTGGCGGTGCAAGCCGAACAACTCCCAATAACCGCGCTTATCATTTTTCTGGCCGGGATTTTGTACATCTCATTTCGGATAAAATCGCCAAGGGCAATTGTGCCAACAGTTGTTGGTTTGCTGTTGATGCTGGTTACTGCGGCGATGACGATTAAGATCGCTAGCTTTGGATTTTCTGACATGCTCTATGGCAACCAATTTGACATCAGTTATTTCTGCATGCTGCTTCCTTTTTTAATCATTTATTTCATTCAGACAAAAACAATTAATGATGCGACAATCTCAGGACCATAACCAAATCCAAAAAGTTGGTCAGTTTTTAACGTAGAATAATTATAAAAAAGCGGATAATTTAGTTTAGTTTTTAGTTGCCTTATATAGACCTACGATGTTATATTAAATTGTAGGATAATTCTAATATCTATTTTGCATCGCATAATAATATCTGATCAACACGGAGGATCATATGAATGAATTCCAAAATAATTCCGAGAAAAGAAAGTTCGAGCGAAAACCACTAAACGTGGATATTCGCATAACACCACTCTCAATCGAAGCGACCGGAGTGAAACAGCGTCAAAAAGTTTTACCTGCGATTGGATGCACCGCCGACCTAAGCGCCGGAGGTGCCCGAATAACAGCCCAGGTTGACCCTGATAAATTTGCTTATATGCTGATTGAGTTGCCGGTCGAATCCGGGCTTCTCCCTCGTTTTATCATGGGGCAGACCCGTTGGCAACCGTCTGAAAGTTCCGGCGATTACGGTGTAACTTTTTTGACCAAAAACCAGATGAAACATGTCTTCGGTGATCGAAGTCTCTCTTCCCTGCCGCCCGATATTTTTAAATTCAACGGAGAAAAGCAGGAAGAGCTGGACGGCTACTTAAAACATCTGAAGGAGCCGGTTTAGACAGGTTTTCCTGGCATCGACATCAGTATGGCTGAATGGGTAATCTGAATTATTATAAAAAGGGGGGGGGCGAGGGAGATTAATTATCCCCTTCAACCTTTTTCGGCCATATTTCCAAAAGCATTTTATAAAACAGCTCACCCCGATTGAAGGGAGCAATTTCGATGGCTAATCTCCCTCCTTTGGTTCCTCGAACTTCGATAATTTCGACATTCATAGACGTGACCCGGTGCTTGACATCGGTAATCTCTGCCGATTCAATTGAGGAGACATAACCGTTCTTCAGATAAAAAACCCGTTGATTGGAGACAAAAGCCGCCTCCGTTCCATCCAGCCCGACCGTCACATCATAATAAGCAATCAGCTCTTCCCCATCACGCAGAAATTGATTGGACGCATTATATAGAGTCGCATACTCCTCCATCTCCCCTTGCAACCGCACCCCACCCTCAGGACCAGAAAGCAACCAAATCATAAACAGACCGAACAAAGAGAGACAGACGCAAGCGATTATCAAACAGCCTCGTGCAAAACCGGATCCAGATTTCTTACTTTCAGGATTAACTTGATGCAGACTCGCACTACTCATCATATTTTTCCGTAAATAGATTTTTTCTGCTTATGCAACCGGTTTGCATTTTTCGATCCGATCAACTCGAAACCGTTTATTACTGTTTGAAATCATACATTTGGCATTCAGGTAATAAACACCATCCCGTTCAAAAGCAGAAATTGGCACTACCTGACGGGGGCGCCCAGGCAATGATCCACCCTGATAAACAATTTCCAGAAGCAGACCAGTCCCAACCGCGCTATTGATGGTTTCCATAACAGCCTCATCCGGTTCAACGATAATTGGTCCACCAAATTTGTAATGATACAGCCCGTTTAATGTTTCAAGCTTTTGCTTTTCTGTTTCAATCTGAGCCAGACAATGGCCAAACAGTTTTTGAACCAGTATCGAATCTCCCAGAGCGCGATGGGTCTGAGTTTCAACCAGATCAAAGCGCCGACAGACCCTCTCAAGCGAATAGGTCGGAAGACCGGGGAAAACTTTTCTGGTTAACTCAATCTGGTCAATAATCGTATGGCGAGGTAGTTTGATTTCGTTGCGCAGTCCCTCATGATTGACAAACCCGATGTCAAAGATGGCGTTTTGAGCAATCAGGATCGTATCTTCACCAGCGATAAATTTCAAAAACAGAGGTAGAATCTCGGTGATATCCGGTTCGACGGCAACCATAGCGTCGGTGATATGATGAACCGCCATCGCTCGCGGAGGGATCAGCATCCGGGGATTGACAAGACGGTCGAAGCGATCTAGTTCGGTTCCTGAAAGGTCGAATTTGATCGCCGATATTTCGACAATTCGGCCATCGACAGCAGACAGTCCGGTCGTTTCCGTATCGAAAGCTATAAATGTAGATTGGGCTGTTATCATTTCGGCAAAGATAGGCAAATTGA
>JAUUYJ010000152.1 GCA_030588275.1 Candidatus Zixiibacteriota bacterium
ATTGATCACTATGAAGGTGAACAATGAGCGGGATGTTCCTGGAGCGATCGATTCGTTGTGCAACGTCGCCGATGCTCTTTGGTCGGTAGCCGACCATACCATCTACACTCCCCAGTCAACCAAGCATATAATATTGCAAACGCTTCGTCATCGTTTGCCCATGATGGGTTTTTCGCAAGCTTTGGTCGAAGCGGGCGGACTGTTTACTCTCGACTTTGATTTCAAAGATATCGGTCGTCAGGCGGGTGAAATCGCCTCCAGAGTCTTAGCCGGTGTTCCTCCCGGATCAATCCCGGTTGCCACACCCGGCGTTATCTATTTTAAATATAATGAAAAGACGGCCGGTCGAATCAAGATAGAAATCCCTGAAGATCTTTTGGCGATTGCCAAAGAGGTGGTCAAATGAGCCTCCTCAAAAAATTAACAAATTCCGGCCTGCGGGTAAAATTCATTGCCATCATCTTCCTGCTGATAATTGCCAACGGAACGATTGTGTCGTACTACCTTATCTCCAAGCAGGTAGAAAATCTTGAAAAGGCGCTGGTCGAAAAAGGGTCCGCCCTGATTGAAGTCCTGGCGATCAACTGCGAATACGGCGTCTTTATTGAAAACGAAGCGGTCTTGAAGGAATTGATCGACGCCACCGCGCTGGCTGAAGATATCAGCTATATCGTTATTCAAAATCTGGAGGGTGAGGTTTTAGCCAGCAAAGCTCGCGGTAATACCAAAATCCCCATCGGGACTTCCCATGTCAGCGATCAGAATTCACTAATTGTCCGCAAGGTTACCGAAGACAGCCGCGAGGGATATTTTTATGAACTATGTTATCCGGTCGTAACCAAGCAGACTCTGATATCAAAGGAATCGTTGGGGTCTATCAATAACTCTCATGGCCATGTTGTCACCGAGACGATTGGAGAAGTTCGTTTAGCCCTTTCGGTAGCCAGCACAATGACCAAAGCGATGGCCAACATACGGATGGCGATGGTCATTATCCTTTTGGTCATGACCTTTACTATTCTTCTGACTTTTGGATTAGTTAATAAAATTGTTCGACCGCTTGAAAAATTGGCCGCCGCCTCGGAGAAAATTGCCGAGGGAGATTTGACTATCGACATTGAGATTGGCCGGCCAGATGAGATTGGTCTGCTGGCCTCATCGTTTGACACTATGGTCAAATCCCTTTTGGAATCGCGTCGTGAGATTGAGGGATATAACAGGACGTTGGAAGAGAAAATTATTGAGCGGACAAAAGAGCTGGAAAATGCCCAAACGATGCTGATCCAAACCGAAAAGATGGCGGCTGTGGGACAACTCTCCGCCGGGGTCGCTCACGAACTGAACAATCCGTTGGGTGGTATCCTGGGGTACGCTCAATACACGCTTGAGAAAATGAACAAAAAGCCGTTTGTCGATAATACCGATCGTGATTTTGAAGCATACAAAAAACATCTGCGCGATATTGAAACCCAGGCGCGCCGGTGCAAGACTATCGTACGCAACCTTCTTAAATTCTCCCGTTCGACGGCCAAAATTGACCTCAACGATGTTAACGTTAATGAAGTCATCCGCGAGACGCTATCTCTTATAGAGCACCAGATGAGTATGAATAAAATCAATCTCGCGGTCGATTTGGAAGAGGCAATCCCGATCATGCAGGCCAACGCTGGCATGCTCCAGCAGGTCTTTACCAACATGATTATAAATGCCATCCACGCAATGGAAGAGAGTGGCAATCTCTTGATCACCAGCCGTTACTCCCCCGGTGTGGGTGAGTTTGCCGGAGCGGTTGAGATATCCTTTGCCGACGATGGAAGCGGTATCCCGGCCGAGATTCAGAAAAATATTTTCGAGCCGTTCTTTACTACTAAGGCAATCGGACAAGGGACCGGATTAGGACTCTCTGTCAGCTATGGGATAATAAAAGATCATGGTGGCGAAATCCGCGTTGAGTCGGTCGATAGTTGTGGCACAACATTTACTATCATTCTGCCTCTGGAGAATATTGGTGAAGATACCGATATAACAAGGAGAGGTAAAGAGTCTTTGGCAGATGGAACAGTAAACGATCAAGAAACATCAGCTAAAACGGAAAGCCAGGATTAATGAAACCGGATGCCCGAATATTGGTGGTGGACGACGAAGCGATCATTCGTGAATTCGTCTCGGAAGTTCTCGAACCACTTGATGTCGTTCAGGCCGTTAATGGCCAGGATGCCATCGATCAGATACCGGTGTGTATTCCGGACTTGATCATTACCGATATTAAAATGCCGATCAAAGGTGGCGAAGAGGTAGTCAAGTTCACTAAACAGTTCAACGCTAAAATACCGGTGATAATAATTACCGGGTACACCTCCCTTGATATTGCCAGCGAATGTATTCGGATGGGAGCCGACGGCTTTTTGGCCAAGCCTTTCACCATTACTCAACTCCGCGAAGAGGTCAACCGTTGCCTCGAGGGTAAAGTATGAGTGATAATAATAAAGCCGACAGGTTTGCGCCTCGTGGCAAAATTTTGGTCATCGACGATTCCCCCGTCATCAGAGCTATGCTAACTGAGATATTAACGGACGAAGGGTTTGAAGTTGAAACCGCCATTGATGGTGTCAAAGGAACCGCTCTGGTCGCCAACAAAGATTACCTGGTCATAATTTGTGATGTTCATATGCCACGCCAAAACGGACTCGAAACGGTCCGGGAAATTATGGCGATGAAGCCGGACTCACGTATCATCATGACCGACAGCCTGCCTGATAAAATGGCCGGGAGTGCTACCCGCGAAGGTGCCCTCTGTTGCCTCCAAAAACCGTTTGACGTTACCGAACTCCGCAATCTGCTCGACCAGGTTATTTCCCAGGGAAGAGTATCACATGGCTGAATTAGCCCGTTCGGGACATCCAAGAATTCTCGTCGTTGATGACGAACAGATTGTCCTCAATTTGGTTGAGGATACTCTGACCGATGATGGGTATCGGGTAACGATTACCGCTTCAGCCAATAAAGCGGTTGAGCTGGCCCGAAATCAGGAGTTCGATTTTATCCTGACCGATATTCGGATGCCGGAGATGAACGGTATTGAGATGGTTAAAAAAATTCACAAATTCGCCCCGACCATCGGTGTCATATTTATGACCGGGTATGCCAACCTTAATACGGCCAAGCTGGCGATTAAGGAGGGGGCCTTTGATTATATCATGAAGCCGTTTGAGCTGGATGAAATACGCCAGGCGATTGGGCGAGCGGTCGAGCAGAAACAATCAGCCGCCAAGGCGACGTTGTCGGTCGAGCTAAATAAAATAACCGATCTGTCAAACCTGATGTACTCTTCGGGTGATCTGGCCTCCCTGTTACGCCTGTCCTTATCATTTGCCATAATCCAGGGTGATGCCGACGCCGGGTTAGCCGCCTATTTCGATTATAATAATTCACAAATCTGCCTGATGGAGATTTCCAAATTATCAGACGGTACGGAACAGGTGATCCGAATTGATTGCGATGAGGGGTTGATGCAAAGTATCCCAAAGTTGGGTCGCCCAGTTTTGATAACAGCCGAAGATAAACATCCCCTCTGCTCGGGGGAAATTCTTGCCGTCCACCGTGAGATATTGATGCCTCGCGATTCGAGTGTAGCGGTTGTGGTTCCGATGGCTCGGTCTGATAAAATGCTGGGATTCTTAACGCTCTTCCACGACGATAAGTCGTATGAGCTAAAAAGCTCAGGAACAAAATTACTTGATTATATCTCCGGCCAGCTAACCATCTCACTTGAGAACCTCCAACTTCTGGAGGATGCGCGAGAAGCTTACAACCGGCTGGAGCAGATGCAGGACCAGGCGATTGAAATGGAAAAAATGGCTACTCGGGGACAGATGTCAGCCGAAATCGGCCATGAATTGAACAATTATCTTGGTGTCGTTATGGCCAATTTTCAACTGATGAATATTCGCATCCAAAAAGGGGTGACCGAAGGGTTGGAAAGATATACCAAATCGATTGAAGATCATCTCGATAAGATCAGTCGCTTCACCAAAGGGTTGATGGATTATTCCTCGATGTCTCAGACCAATTTTGAAGAGGTTGATGTCAACCAGATGCTTGCTCAAATTGTCGAATTCTTAAGACCGCAGAAACGATTCCGTGAGTTTGACGTTGAATTTTACTCCCAACAAGATAGCCTTATGGCGGAAATTGATCAGGGGCTTATGGAGCAGGTCTTTTATAACCTTCTCAACAATTCGGCCGATGCCTCCTTTGATGCACAACTCAAAAGAATTGAGATAAAAACGCAAATAGCTGATTCGGAAAATATTTCAATCTCAATAAAAGATTACGGCTCTGGAATATCGGAAGATCGTTTACAAAAATTATTCAACGAAAAATTTACGACCAAAAAGACTGGTCATGGAATTGGTCTGATGGTTTGCAAAACTATTATAGCCAAGCATAATGGACAGATTTCGGCAAATTCGAAGATTGATGAGGGGACCGAATTTGTGATTAAACTTCCGATCCAAAACAAAAATATAGAAGAAAAAGAAGAGACGCAAAGGACTATTAGAGAAACGGTCTAATCAGCTACTGGTCAGTTCAACCGCGCTAAAAATCGCCTCAATTTTTTCAGATAGTTGGGAAACCCGAAACGGTTTCAAGAGATACCCATTAGCCCCGATAGTTGTGACAGCCGCCTGAATTTCGCACTCACATTGTCCGCTGGATAGAACTGTAACAACATTGGCGTTGATCTTTTCTATATGATCTACCACCTCGGTCCCGTTCATATCCGGCATCAACATATCGACTATCACCATGTCGATCTCCTGAGAGCGGCTCTCAAAAATAGCCAGACCGCTGGTTCCATCTTCGGCTGACAGAACGGTATAATTTAACTTTGTTAAGGCCCGCTTGAGCAAGTCGCGAATCATAACTTGGTCATCAATTATAAGAATTGTTTTCATAAATATCTCCCTATTGCTTATATCGACCGGCATCAATAATGTCTTATCTAGTCCATGAAAGAAAAACCGGGCCAGCCTCGCCCTCGCCCCCGCCTTGCCCGGCCCCCTTCCACGACGATTAAGATTGATCTCTGGCCGATCAGTTCGTAGATTATAATCAAGAGAGATATTATTCTATGAGCAATCGCCCGAACAACGAAAAACGAAGAGTCGCCTTTTATTCGATCTTAGCCTCTATCGGCATGATCGTCGGCAAAGGACTGGTCGGTTTTGTCACCGGCTCATTGGCTATCTGGGCCGACGCGGTCCATTCTATGGTTGACTTGACCGCCTCGGCGGTGACCTATTTTGCCGTTAGAATATCGGATAAGCCAGCTGACCGGCATCATCATTATGGGCATGGCAAGGTTGAATCGTTAGCGGCGCTATTTCAGGTCTTTTTACTTCTCGGCACCTGCGTCTGGTTTTTCCACAAGGCGGTCTCAAAACTGATGAGCGGCCAATCAACTGTGGAGTTGAACCTCTGGGCTTTCGGCGTCATCATCGCCTCAATCATCGTAGATTACAATCGGGTTATCGTCCTGAGGCGAACGGCCAATAAGTATCACAGCCAGGCATTGGCGGCTGATGCTCTTAATTTTTATACCGACATCTTTTCCTCACTGGTCGTTTTGGTCGGATTGGTCGGTGTTTATTTTGAGATATATTGGACCGACGCCGTTTCGGCTATCGGCGTCGCAATATTTATTGCCGGAGCCAGCATCCGCATGGGGATTCAGGCAATCGACGTTCTTTTGGATAAAGCACCGGGAAAAACCGAGGAGATTGTCCGGGAGGCGGCCCGGGATTTTTCCGAAATTGTCGAGATATCCCGCTTTCGTGAACGAAGCGATGGCCGCTTAATCTTTATTGAGGCAGTTTTGGATATTGACCGCTCTCTTTCCTTCGCCCACGCCAACCGAGTTGCCGGGCTGTTTGATTCCAGGTTGAAAGAACTGCTACCGGAGGTGGATGTTACATTTTCTTTGAATCCAGCCTCGCAATCAAACGAGGCGATAGTTGATGCTATCCGTTATGCCGTATCTTCGTTCGGATTAACTTCGCATCATCTGATTGTCAACCGGGGTAAGCAGGGTTATTTTGTTTCGATGCATCTGGAACTACCGGGAGATATTACCCTCAGCCAAGCCCACGATAAATCAAGCTCACTCACTTCCCTACTGCATGATTCAATCGACGATTTGCATAAAGTGGTTATTCATACCGAACCGCACGAGGGGGAAACGGCGCCTGAAGAAAGCAGTTTCGATCTCTCCGAAACTAATCTTGATACTTCTGCCGATACGGTCAGGCAGATCGTTGAGTCATTCTCCGGTGTCGAGGATTG
>JAUUYJ010000035.1 GCA_030588275.1 Candidatus Zixiibacteriota bacterium
ATCCCCCTGGGGACGCCAAAGATTGATTCCTAAAAACTTATATGAATACCCTGACGTCCCAAAATATTACTTACCAAGTCAATTAATCACGGGCAACTCGCACACGGTACCGGACCATCCTTGAAGACAAAATTGATCAGATATACAGCATCCCCTACGTTTACCAGATCATCGCAATTCGCATCACCAGCTTCGATAGGATTGGGTGCCGGACCGCCTTTGAAGACATAATTTATAAGGAAGACCGCATCACCGACATTGGCACCACCATCACTGTTGGCGTCACCGCACATGTAGGTTATCATTTCGACAATCTCAAGATTAACCAATTCGCTGTCGGCCGCCTGTGTATCCGAGGCAATGAAAAGAACCGCATGTAAACCAACCTGAGCCAAACTTGGCACCCATGTTAAGGTTCCCGTACCGTTATCATGATCTACGAAACTCGCCCCGGTTGGAACCGATTCAGCAATTAGAGAGGGAGTAACTCCGTCTGCGTCATGCGCCGTAACAATCATTTCTATGGTGCTGTCCACCATATATGTGTGAGGCCCAATTGGAGTGAGTACCGGCGGCCTATTGGTTTCGGTAACTGTGATCGTCATGTCAATTGAATCCGCAACCGTGCCGTCGGAAGCAACTACCGTCATCGTATACAGACCTGCCTGATCGTAGTCCGGGGCAAAAACTAATTCTCCGGTGGCATCGCCGTGATCAGTGAAAGTAGCATTTGTAGGCAGGTTCGTCATTTGCAGAGTGGGCACGGTACTGTCAGGATCGGAGGCTGAGACGATTAGAACAATTGTATCACCTTCGGGGACCGAGGCATCAGCAATTGGGTCAAGAAGCGGTGGACGATTAACGCCGTTGATGGTAATAATAACCAACTCAGAATCTGCCGCCAGAGAATCGTCGGTAGCTGAGAACGTCACCGGATATTCACCCGCCTGTTCAAAGGTGGGTGTCCAGCTAAATGACGCCGTACCGTCGGCGTTATCAGTATATACGGCACCTGATGGCAATGGGGTGGCCGTCAAAACCGGAATAGTTCCGTCCGGATCGGAGGCTGTGACCGTGAAATTCAGGCTTACTTCTTCATCTGTTGCCTGAGGGCCGATCGGGTTAAGAGTCGGTGGATTATTTCCAGCCATTGGTGTCACCAAAACGGTGTCGATGTTCATCGCGACCGGGGCACACTTGCCGTTGGCCACCCAAAGATCGTACATAATATTTCCCCAGTCATCGGTAACATTTTCATCACGGAGAAATTCCACATATTCCTTGCTGGTCGTCTGGTAATACAGAGTAACGATTATTTCCGCAGTGGCTCCGGGAAGAAGATATTCGGTATCATCCCAATATTGACCATCCTCATAGCTGTACCCAATCGGCGGTGACTGAATCATCTCAAAGTTGGCGTTGGTGAATCCGCGGGGGGGAATTCGGTTATCGAAATATACTTTGCTGTTGATGGCAAAATGAAACGACGGCCCGACCGGATTTCCTGAGATGGCGGCGATATCTTCTGAAATCCCCGGTTTGATTTCATATATTTTGACATCGGCATCGTGAGTCAAGACTCCGGAGGTTTGATCATACGCACCCGATTCGTAAATCAGGCTACCGGACTGATTATATGCCTGCACATTCAGCCACATGCGACGGCCTTCTGGATATCCTGACAAGAGCTTATGCCCGGTTTCATTAATGATGCGAACATCCAGATCATATTCCGAACCGGATATTAAGGCAGACACTTCAAGAGTTGCGGCCTGCTGTAGCATGTACATCGCGCGACTGATTCCAGCAGCTAGCGCATCCGGATCGGATTCGCCCGGATACACGGCTTCGATCAACAGCGGGACAAACGTATTCCCCCCTGTCATGTCGTGAAGCGGCAGGTCGTCGCGATAGACACCGCTGTTTTTATTGCAGGCGACACCGCTGACATCACGCATGTGGCAATCCTGGCAGGTGGCCACAGAATCTTTATTACCACCAAACTGCGGGGCATAGACACCCTCGGGAGTGTTGTAGGCACTCATCAGCCATTCGCTGTAGGTTCGTTCAACCGGAAAAAGATCGTAGGGGCTGAAACTTGGGGCCGGCTGGTCGAGTTCGTTTGGAGAATACGTATCGTCGGGATTACGTGAAAATGCCGGATTACTGACATCATGACAGGTGCCGCATATAGCCGCCTCGGCATGGAAGGGAGCATAAAGCATCTGATGAGTAGCATTGGCATCAACAAACGGGCCGCGTTTGGCATTGTCCGAATCGACGATATACATACCGTTTGCGGTATGTGATGGAATCGGAGTTATAATCGCCAGATAATCCTGATCTGCAGGATAGGTGTCGGCCGTGTAGTCGGGATCATCGGGATACGGGTTTTCACCCAATGCTGTCGGCTTGACCAATTTGTGACAGAAATCGCACTTCACCCCCTCGCGATCGCCGCTGTTAAGTGCTGATCCATCGGTTGGGATCGATCGTCCGTTCAGCCAGCCGTCGGGACTGTGACACCGAATGCACAAGTCACCACTTCCCGGAGCATCCTGGTTAGCTATTGCTACCGATGCAAAATAAAGCGGATCGCGAGCCGCTTGTGACATCATACTGCCTCGCCAGTTGTACGCTGGTTCTACTATTGTATCATAACCACCGTGACAATTATCGCACTTCGATGGGTGCTCTAAATTACCGGACTGATTATCCTGAGACCCGGGGAAGAAAAAATCATTGATTGTGGTTGGCACCGGATCGGAAAAACCGATACCAGCTACGATCAGAAATGAAGATAAAAAGATTAACGTTCTATTCATTTTTCCTCCAGCGATACAGAAGACAATATGGTAGAAATGTCTTTGTCTGTAAAAGACTCTTTGGATTTTCTAGATTCAATATAGCAATGTTTCGGCATAATCCAACAAAATCCAACGACTATAGTTACCTTATATGTCGCTAAATTGATCGGTTTTTACGGATTTGATTTGTATCTTCTCGATGAATCACACCAAAAACTATCATATTTCTGAAGATAAAGACTGTGCATACGATTCGTAAACGACCCCAATAAATACAACTTACGCCGATTTCCATCATTTGACCATGCTGTTCAATACAGCTCTAAGCTCTTCCTCAGGAATAAGTGGACGCTTGATGGTTTTAAAAGCAGATTGACTTATCTTTCCATCACGCACCAATTCCTCACCAGCTCTCTTGGTAGCATCAATCACCAACTTTCCATCCTCTGTAAATTCATCTTCCTTTTTCATCATAAAAGCGTGAGGTCTTATAAGAGCACCGGAAAATTCCACACTGGCAGTTTCAGTAAAATCTTTGACAATCCTCGTCACTGTCCCAAAGTTCCCTTCTTCCCACCATCCTCCTGTTGATACAAGCAAAATCTTGGTGATTTTTACATTCTCATGAAACCTGGCTCGTGTTCTACCATTGCGAGATTCGAGTAATGGCTTGAGTAAGGGACAGAGCCTGTTGATAATATTCTGCATTTCTCCGGGTAAAGGAATATAGACAGGAGTAGCAAGAATTAGTATTTCGGCTTCAAGCAGTCGAGGATAAAGCAGGTCCATATCATCGTTGAGGCAACATTTTCCCGGTTCATTATACCAACAGTACATATTGGGACAATTACATGATTGGACTTTCAGGTCTTTGGCATAAAACAGATCCACGTCACAGCCGGCGGCATTCATTCCTTGAATTAACGGGTCGAGAAGCATTGCAGTGTGGCCATTTTGTTTGCGAGGACTTCCATTAATGGCAATCGCTTTTTTCATACATCCTCCTTGGTGCGGATTTGACCGCTTATTTTTCGACACATTAGCCCACATCATCATAGAGTATATAACCTATTTTGTCAACTCAAAAATGAACTACGCAATTTGCCGAAAACCAGTAGCACAAACGATAACTTATATCACACTGCCTATTTGTATTTGACGATCACAGTTTGTACATTGATCTTCAAATAGAACGGGTCACTTGACTCACCGCAAGGACACAGATGCCAATAAAAATAGCAGTACTGATTGCTTATGCCTTGATGATAATTGTCGTAGGAATCGCAGGCTTCCGAAAAACCAGATCATTTTCAGATTTCTTTCTGGGGGGTGGAAATGTCGGGCCCTGGATGACCGCTTTTACCTATGGTACAGCCTATTTCTCGGCGGTGCTGTTTGTCGGCTTTGCCGGAAAAATCGGCTGGGGGTTTGGCTACTCCGGCCTCTGGATCGCAGTCGGTAATACTCTTGTCGGTGTGCTGGGAGTATGGTGGCTACTGGGGCGCAGAATCAAAAAGATGTCGGTCGAATACGGTGTTCACACGATGGCCGAGTTTTTTGACAAACGATACGACTCTCCTTTCCTGAAACTGTTTTGCTCCATCTGCATTTTTGTCTTCTTCATTCCCTATACAGCCGCTGTATTTATGGGACTGTCCTACCTGTTTCGCTCGACCTTTGGCATTGACTATGTTCTGGCTCTGGTCTTGATGGGCGGTTTCACCGCCATCTACATTGTGCTCGGCGGTTACCGATCAATGACCATCATTGATGTCATCTTCGGGATCATTATGCTGATCGGTGTCTCAGTGCTTTTGGGATCAATCATCAACTCCGGAGGCGGGCTGGCTAATATCACCAATGGTATAGCGGCTATTGATCCCAGATTAACCGAAATCGTCGGACCGCCCGGATGGTGGCCGTTGGTGAGTCTGATTTTCCTGACGTCGGTAGCTCCAATGGCTATGCCCCAGTTGATACAGAAATTCTATGCCATCAAAGATGACCGGTCGATCCGCATTGGGATGATCGCCTCTACCTGCTTTGCCCTGATAGTTACCAGCATTGGATATTTTTCCGGAGCTACCACGCGGTTTTTTCTCACTCCCGAAACTACCCCAATGGCATTTGACAACGGCAAACCGCTGTTCGATGCGCTTATGCCCGAACTGCTCACCAATATTGTCCCAGATGCGCTCTCAGTTGTCATGCTTCTTCTAATTCTGTCGGCATCGATGTCAACTCTGGCTGCGCTGGTTCTGATATCGAGTTCCACGTTATCAAAGGACTTTTATGCCGGTTTTGTCAATAAAGGGGTTAGCGACAAACATCTAACACTCCTGATGCGTTTCTGTTCGGCAATTGTGGTCCTGCTGGCTGTAGTTCTGGCCTATTTCCGGCCCTCAACCATTGTCAGTATTCTGGGCATTTCCTGGGGAGCTATCGGGTCAGCTTTTTTAGGGCCTTTTCTTTGGGGGCTATTCTCTCGCCGGATGACCAGAGCCGGAGCAATTTCTTCGGCTATTCTCGGATTGGGAGTCTGCCTGACTCTCTACGCTACCGGAACGCCATCACCGCAGGCAGGCACATTGGGTATGATTGTATCGTTGGTTGTTAATCCGGCTGTCAGTATGATGATGCCAAGGTTATGACAATTGTGATTTTGCAATAGAGCAATATTGAGGCTTAAATCGAACAGACGACAAATTCCTTTGGGAGCGTCGAGGAAATACAATTGCTGGCCGGGTGGCCCATGGGCTTGCCTTGGTATCCATAGCCATCTCTCGACCAATAAAAAGACCCCACAGGTGCGAGGGCAAGTCCGGGCAATAAAATAAAGTGGGGTTGATTAGATGATCTTCGCAAATTTTTACTCTATAGAAGCTCCAAAATGAACTACTTTTACGAATCAGCTGCAAAATATTTTAAAGATTGCGAATAATTTACTATACTTAAGAAATTATACGTATTTGGCATTATTTTATAAACCACTTTTGGGTATGATGAACTACATCACCGCTTTTTTTCATAAAAATCATATCTTCATCATTGAGCAGACCGAGTCAAACCCCGCTTTACGCTAATTTCCGCGTTGAGATGATGGTTATTTCGATCGGGATGGTAAACTGCAATAATGTATTAAATCCCCCAGGGGATGCCAAAGGTAGATGCCAAAGGATACTTTCTGAACTTCTCCGAAAATCAAACAAATAAAAACGCCCCTCCGGCCATGCTATACCGGTGGGGCGTCATAGAGACCTCAATGCGAAAAGAGGTTTATCTTTAGTACAAGCAAACGAACTATTTCATCAGAACCATACGTTTGGTTTTGGTGAAATCGTCGGTGGTCAAACGGTAAAAGTAAATCCCGCTGGCCGCATTACTACCATCCCATTCAAAGGAATATTGGCCGGCGTTCAGATGCCGATTTACCAAAGTGGCAACTCTTTGACCGGCGATGTTATAAACATCCAGTCGAGCAAAGCTGGCATCAGGAAGTGAGAAGCTTACCGTCGTACTGGGGTTAAACGGATTCGGGTGGTTAGTCAGGCTGAATCCGGCCGGTAAGGCGGCCATGCTACGGCTGTCCATGCTGTACATCGGACCGCTTTCGCACCCCTGAGTAACAGCATTAGCCGCTTCGTCATAGGTGTAACCACTAAGAACCACGTTGGTAACGGTAAAGCACCAATCGATGGGATAAACTTTGGTGCGATCAGATGTTATTGATGCCACACCGGTCGTAAGAGTTGTCCCTGACTTGGTATCAGTATTCGGCGCGTTGAAGTATCCATAAACAATTGCCCCGGCCACAGGATCATTGCTCTGATCAACAACCGTTACATTAGCAACACAGCTCTTTTGGTTGTTGCCAACCCGATAGACATCCATGGCGCTGACGTGCAGATAATTGGCCACCGCAGGATCGACGGTGATGTAACCGGTCTTGGCTTCACCATCTGAACCGCAGGCATTTGAGGCGGTCAGAGTGACGGTATAGGTTCCGGCCGTGCTGTAAATATAGGTCGGGTTCTGAGACGTTGAACTTCCGCCTCCATCACCAAAATCCCAGCTCCAGAGATCAGGATTACCGCTCGACAGGTCAGTGAAGTCAACTGTCAATGACGCATAGCCGAATGTTGGCGTTCCTGAGAAATCGGCCACCGGAACGGTCTGAACTGTGATAAATCCGGTCTTGACCTCGTCATCAGAACAGGTCGCCGAATAGGCCGTCAATGTTACGCTGTAGGTTCCCGGCGCATTGTACTGGTACGATGGGTTTTGGGCGGTTGAACTACCAACACCATCACCAAAATCCCAATCCCAGGATATAACCGAGCCGGCCGAGAGGTCAACGAAGTTGACATTAAGAGGCGCACAGCCAGAAGTAGGAGCGGCTGAGAAAGCGGCCGTGACATCACATCCGCCGCCGCCAATAGCATCAAGCGCCGCCCTGACATCGACAATCCCGACGCCGACATATTTGGTCGGGTTATACCACTTGGCAGTGTTCATAATCAGGTCCCACTTATCCTGACTGGACAAGCTGGGATCATACGATTCTAACAGACCAGCCACACCAACCACATGGGGGCAAGACATCGAAGTGCCATCCATGAGGGAGATATAATCGCCGGTCGGATCGTCTGAATTATGATAGGTACTCAGGATCGAAACACCAGGAGCGGCAATATCAACCCAGCTACCGTAGGTCGAGAAACTGGCCGGATCGCCGTTCTGATCGGTCGCTCCGACATCCATACAATCTTCACGGGTGCCAAGATAGTCGGCAACCTCATTATTGGCGTTTCCGCAGGCTACAATAACCATAACATCACGGGCAATCACCGCATCAACGGCCGGTCCGATCAGGTCAGACGACCCCCAGGAACAGTTAACAGCGGTGACATTGACACCTTTGTCAACCATCGTAGCAATGTAATAAAGCGCTTCGGCGACCATATCCATATACATAACGCCACCACGACGGGTAGCAAATCCGGCCCGCAGGCACATGATTTTTACACCGTTGGCGATATCATCGGTGGTTCCGTTATTCCAGCCACCAGCCACGCCGGCCACGCCAAAGGTTGGATCATTGTTGGTAATCGCCGCAATCGTTCCGGAAACGTGGGTACCATGACCACCGTAATCGGACGGGTCGTTGTCAACTGTACCGCAATCAGTGTCAATACACTGACGACCGTCATCGACAAAATCCCAGCCGATAACATCATCGACATAGCCATTGTTGTCATCATCAATACCATTACCGGGGATTTCTCCCTGATTGACCCAAATGTTACCGTTGGTGCTATTGTCATTCGGTCCCGGCGGATTGGTTCCACCCAGATCGTAGTGGTAATACCGAACACCACCATCGATGACGGCACAAACGACATCAGGATCGCCAGTTTCCAGATCCCAGGCATTATCGGCTTCGATTCCATAGGAATCCCAATAATGCCATTGACTGTACGGAAATTCCGGAGGAGGATCATTATAATAAGCATCATTCGGGGTGGCGGTTACCAGATACATTCCGACCGGTTTCACTTCCTCGACAAAAGGAAGATTGCGGTACGCCTCCATAACAACGTCAAGGTTCCCTTCGGGGAAGCGAGCCTTGTAATATTTTGTCAGAGCTTTATCTGTCGCATGTCCCATTGAGCCCTGGGCCGCCATCGGGAACTGTTGCTTGAGATGACGAACTTGGAATTTGTTAGCTATTTGGTTTAGGGCGTTGGTCCCGGACTTCGGGGAGGCTCCATCTTTGAATATAACGATGCACCGGTCGGGGGCATTACCTACAAATGATGATCCAAACTCACGATCTACTTTTATTACGTTATTTGCAAAGGTCGCACCCGACATTAAAAAAAGTACGAGAAATAGTGTGATTGCTGTTTTTTTCATTTCTCCTCCGATGAGTGATAACGGTTTATACTAAGTGAGGGATTGTGCTATTCAGGAAATATTCGTGTCACTACCACCCCCTCCTCTTACTCTGTATGCTAAAAGGTTGCAGACCGTATTTAATAAGATTATTGAAAGATCGGTGTTCGCACACCGTAGGCGTTTGATGATGCGTTGCTCTGATGCGATAGGTATTGATGATAAAGAATTCCTCTCCGTTACTATTACTAGGTGTCATAAGAGAACCAAAAAAATACCATTATCTATAAACTTCTGCGGCGAGATGGGGCGGGATGGGGAAAAAAAGCTTAATTTTTATTGAATTTCAGATTTAGGAAACTATAAAAAACTGATGCGAACAAAAAAACCCGACCGGCAGGAGGACTGCCGGGCGGGCTCGCTGTTAAGGGTCATACAAAACCCATTCCAAAAAGTGTAATAATACCATTAACAACTTCTCACTACAACCGTTCCAAATCGAATTACGGGAGGTCGGACAAGATTGGGAATCCTGCCCGACCCAGACGTTTCGGGAATTGGAAAAATGCCTTAGGCATTTACTTTAAGGTGTCTTAGGATGGTGGAAAAAATACCCCTATTTCGGATATTTCCCGAATTATTTATCAGGTATTTTGATAGCTGGCGTGAAGCATCGAAATTCTATTCAGGACATAACAGTCAGACCGACTGTTATATTATTGGCATCCTCCCGAACGAGGCCCGTTATGGAACACTCTTTTGATAAAATACTCAATATCAACAGTATCGATGATACCGTCGCAGTTGACGTCCGGATTGCCCGGAGCTACCGCCGTTTGGCCATTCCCCTGAAATTGGCGAAGAAGAAAAACAATATCGCCGATATTAACGGTTCCATTGCCGTTCAAGTCTCCATATTCCACCACTTCGGTCGTGGCCGCCTGTAGCACAGAATTGGCAACATCAAGGCGACCAAATCCAAAGGCGGGGTCCGGCGGCGTTAAAAAACCCCAGGTAAATTCGAGTGAGGCGGTTTGCCTAAGATACTCTTCCATCAAAAAAGTGGAATAATCCGGCCTGATCTGAAGCACCATAGCACAAGTGGCACTGACCAACGGTGCCGAAAAGGAGGTTCCGCTCCAGGTTCCCCAGAGATCATCCCCCGCAAGTGAGCTGTACAGATCAACCGCAGGGGCACAAACGTCAATATAGTCACCATAATTGGAAAATTCGGCCAAGCCACCGGCACTATTGATTCCGGAGACGGCAATGATTCCGGGATAGGCGGCTGGATAGGTTGGAACAATAGTTGCATTATTGCCGCTGGCGGCAACCATCGGCAGACCGGCGGTAATTGCGGAGTTGCAGGCGTGGGCGATCACCCGGCTGTTTTCATAGCTACCGAAACTCATGTTGATTAGATCAGCCCCTTGATCAACGGCGTAAGAGATTGCCTCGGCAATTGCAAAGCTGTTCCCATTTCCATTGGCATCAAAAGCTCTGAGTGAGAGTATCTGACAATCGGGGGCAGTCAAGGCGATCAAACCGGAGACAAAGGTTCCATGTCCTGCTACTTCCCCAGCTTCATATGACGGATCATTATCAAGTGCGATAAAATCGTATCCGCTGTCTGACAGTCTGGTGGATAATAATGGATGGGAAAAATCGACACCGTTATCAATGACGGCGATGGTGATCCCGTTCCCGGTGGCAACCTCCTGAGCCTGCTCAATGCCGATCGAATACAAGACCGGCTGATTATAAAAGGAATTCGGCTCGACTCCGAACAGAAATGGCGGAGCGAAATCGTCCGGGAATGAGATACTCATCTGAAAGCTTTCGGGAAGTTTCAGCGAGTAATTCGGCTCTATATAAATAACCTGCGAATCGGTTTCAAGCTCTTCGACAAGGGCAGCCAGATCATCGGGTGAATCCATCCCGATCAAGTAAGTTTGGCGACCGGGGATACTGTCATTAACCTGGGCACCACTTCCCCGCAACAGATCGTCCGGCTTACCGCCTGCCGTCATTTTCAAAACGGCCTGGCCGGGAATCGGGTCGCTCAGCACAGACTGAGAACCGATCAGTAGAGCCAGAATAATAAGAGATGTTGTCAGAAGTTTGTAATTAGTCATCGCAGTCTATCTCCTGTCAGAGATTATATTCCCAAGAGTACATATGACCCCCAAAAGGCCGGGTTGTCATTAATCGCATAGGCTCTGCGGACCGCCTGTCTATAGGCCACAGAAACATTACTGCACTCTTTGAGTACTCGATAAAATTCCGCCATAAATATCATACTAACCTTATCTGATACAGTCCAAAGTGAAGCCAAAACAAAGCGCGCCCCTCCTTGGTAGAAGATCTTGGCGAGACTAAACGAGTTACCATAATATATACCAGGAGCGGCGGTTTGACAACCAGATAAATTGACAAGCTGTGCCTTAATACCATTTCCGAAAAGATCAAAGGGATAAAATGGACCATCATTCATTAGTATTTTCGAGAAGAGCGGATTCTCCGAAGAACGGGATGAATGGGCCGCAATATGAACAAAACCATCGGCGACGGCAAGTTCCTGTTTGAGATTCAGGGATGATGCTCCATCACCGGCATAAATGAAAGCATGCGGGAAACTATGTTTGATTTTTTGCCCTTCAACTTGCACCATCGGTAGTTCGGCGGATGACGTAACAAAAACAGTGCTTCGCGTTCGTCCGGTTAAACGCATTTTGTCCCGTTTTGATTTCAAATCATTCGGATTGACAATGAGATGAATATCCGGCCCAGTTTCATCCCCCTTGCCTTTCAGAGCAAAAAGAACCTGATACGGTATTTGAGAAAAGATTCCATCAGCCAGAAAAATTATCCGCTTCATATCACAAGGCAGATCAAGCGGTCCGATCAAGTTATCATACAGCAAATGGAGATAATGATTGGAAACTGCGTTATTGTCGCGACTGTCGGACCAATGAACGGCCCGCTCCATCAAAAACAGTAGTTCCCGAAGCGATGCTTCAAGCTCTTTGGTCGTCATCGGGCAGGAGATGAACCGGGTCTGATCGCCTGTAACGATAAAGGCTCCGACCGTGCCACCAATCGAGATAAAATTGACAACTACTTCATCCCTCTTTATCCACTTTGAATATGCTTGACCGACTGCGTCGGTGCGACCGGTCTTGATCTTGGTCGGATACAAGAAGGTCCGAATCTTCCGTTCGTTGGCCCACAATTTTTGCTCAATTTTATAGATATCCCCTGTTGATCCTGCCTCCCGCTGAGTCTTATCGGTTACCCGACTAATTTTTTTCAAGGTGGCTCGCAATTCGGATCGAATATCCAAAAGAGATCGGGGCACTTCCCGACTAAGGGTAGAATTCGGAACATAACGTTGATTCAGAAGGGCCAGAGCGTGAGAGTGCCTCAAGAAAGATTCTTCTACCCGACCGAGCTTAAGCAAGCATTCGGCGGCACCGAGATAGGTGCTGTATTTATCTATTGCATAGAAGAATCGTATTTCATCAGGATAAAGATGCACCAGCATCTTTTCGACAACCTTGATGGCGTTTTCAAAGAAATCCAGAGCGGTTTCGAACTGTTCGAACTGAAGGTAATGCCGCCCCATCATATTCAACACGCTTCGTTTTTGCGAATTTGTAATGTCACAAACCAGCAATCGACGGCATTGTCTAAGCCCTTCTTTACCTTTTTTTAAACCGAATAACGCTTCCACCAAAACAATTTTAGCATCGTACCGCCGCCTCTGATCGCCACTCAGATTAAAAAGCCGTCCGGCTTCTGTGGCCAACTCCAATCCCTTTTGGTATTTCCGATCAATCAGCTTCATTCGACCGTAGGAGAGTGTAACCATGCCTTGCCAGAGACGATTTTTTTCCCTCTTGAAAAGTGATTGAGATTGACCCAGATAGCGCGTTGCTTCCTGAAAATCTCCCAAATTCAATAGTGCGTCGGCGGTAAAATAGGTCGCTTTGGCCTGCTCATACCGTTGTCCAAACTGTTTAAAATCATCAATCGCCTGTCGGCCCAGCATAAGAGCCGAACCATACTGGTTGAGATGGATATTTATTTCGGCTAGATCGAGCCGGGTGACTGCCGCCGCCTGTTGATCCCCCAGAACTAAAAAGGCATCAAGCACCTTTTCAAAAGTGGTCAAAGCCTCGGTGTAGCGACTCCCCAGAAAATAAAGATAAGACAAGGAATATTCAGCCTTGCAGGCGACCAATTCCATCCCATTGTTGCGGAACTCAGAGACGGCGGTCAGGTACAGCTTTTCAGCCTCTTCCAGTTGCATGAGGTTGGCATAAACGTTGGCTCGGTTGTAATCGGCGATTGCCAGCGCCACCCCGCCATCTTTTTCAAACCAGCTCCGGGCCCGATCATAATACCTTAAGGCCAGTCGGTTTCGATCCATTCGATGATAAATATTTCCGATATTGGTCATCACCCGAGCCGACCTGATATCTTTTTTGCGCAAAAAATAGCGAAGGGCCGATTTCCCTATTCGTAAGGCATCCTCGTACTGTCCGAGGTACATGCAGACATCCATCAACCCCATACGAGCCCGTGACGCCGATTCAAAATCCCGCGATGATTGGAGCTTGGCGATAGCCGATTTATATTTGAGCAAGGCCACTTTGTTGTTCCCGCTCCAGTGGTCATAACGTGCTTCAATCGCACCCAGCCGGGCACGGAATCGGACTGGAAGAAACTTAAAGCAGTTGGAGGCTTGCTTGAGAAATTTGCCAGCTTTGGCAAGATCGCTTTGAATGAGGCGGTTAAGTGAAGCGTTGATATCGGCAATTAATTTTTCGGGATTCCCCTCGTACCGTTTCCTGATTAACTGGTCAACCGCTTTTTGGCTTTTGAGACAGGCCAAATCGGAGCGAGAAATCATAGGTCAAGTTGCAATCCGGCAAAAACTGATCGTCCCTTCTTTATTTTTAACTCATACCGACCCTGCGGCACTCGTGGAAAGCGAAACAGGCCGAATTGATTGGCCGGCTCGGTCAATTTTGCCCCTTTCCCTTTGAGCTCAACCACAATTTTTTCATTCTCATCCA
>JAUUYJ010000269.1 GCA_030588275.1 Candidatus Zixiibacteriota bacterium
CATGCTGGCCGGAGTCGGTCAGGTGTATGTTATTCATGGAAAAGGGACGGGCAAATTACGCCGCAAACTTTCCACCTTTCTTAAGAGCCACAAATCGGTTGATTCGATCAGAATTGGCGATTGGAACGAAGGGGGGCATGGTGTAACCATTGCCCGGCTAAAGAATTAGCGGTACAGAGTAGAACAAATATAATGGCCAGAATACCGGAAAGCAAAATAGACGAAATCCGCATGGCAGCCGATATCGTTGAGGTCATCGGTGGCTACTTACCGCTAAAAAAACGGGGCAAAAATTATCAGGGGTTATGCCCCTTTCATACTGAAAAAACTCCCTCATTTTCGGTCTCCCCTGACAAACAGATTTTCCATTGCTTCGGATGCGGCAAGGGTGGCAACGTCTTTTCTTTTCTGATGGAGCATGAACGCCTCACCTTTATCGAAACGATAAAATCACTGGCCGAGCGGTATGGAATCATCCTGCCCAAGCATGACAGCGAAGCAGACTCCCGCATCGAAAAATTGATGTATGCCAATCAGATTGCGGCTGAATATTTCCAAAAAAGCTTAAGCGATAAAAGGTATAAAGAAAGAATCGAGACCTACCTATTAACCAAACGGGGTCTGACTCAGGAAACAATTGACAAATTTCAGATTGGAATCGCCCCAGACGACTGGACCGGCCTGATCAGATATGCCACATCAAAAAATATTAAGCCGCTTGACTTGGAGCAGGCTGGGTTGGCAATCAAATCAGATCGTACCGGTGAATATTTTGATCGCTTCCGCCTCAGGCTGATGATTCCGATTTTTAATATTACTGGAAAAGTTATTGCCTTCGGTGGTCGGGCATTGAAGCAGGGGGAAAGAGCAAAATATATGAACTCCCCGGAGACGCCGATTTATAACAAATCGTTCGTCCTGTACGGAATGAACTTTGCCAAACAGGCAATCCGTTCGGAAGGATCGGTAATTCTGGTCGAAGGGTATTTCGATTTTTTATCATTGTTTCAGGCCGGTATCGAAAATGTCGCCGCCGTATCGGGTACTTCGTTCACTCCGCAACAGGCGAAACTTCTGGCCCGTTTTGCGACCAAAGCGAACCTGTTTTTTGATGCCGATTCAGCCGGTCGCTCAGCCGCCTTGAGGTCGGTGGAGAATTTTTTCAACGCCGGGATTGAACCTCGCATTGTCACCCCACCGACAGGTAGCGACCCCGATTCGTTTGTCAGAGAAAAAGGAACCGAGGGGATCAAGGAACTGCTGGTCAACAGTCTCGGCTACTTGCGCTATCGCTTTGGATCGTTTGACTTTTCGGCCATGAATATGATAGAGAAGGAATCATCAGCACGTGAGATCAAGTCGCTGGCCGGAAAAATTGATGACCCGTTGCGCCGTCAGATTTTTGTCTCCGAAGCGGCTGATCTGACCGGTCTCGCGCCGGAGTTTTTCCAGTCGGGCAAGGCGAAAGTAGAAACGACCAATCGACCATCAGAGCCAACCCGAGATATGAATATCATAGAGATGGAATTTTTATCTCTATTTGTGACCAGACCACAACTGATCGAAACGGTCTGGAGTGACATCTCCCCCGATGATCTGCATGGCCCGGAACATGGCGCGATCTACTCATTAATGATGGAAGTTTACCGGGCCACCGGTGAAATCAACCCGGACAAAATGATCGAAACGGTCAAAGATGATCGTCAGTCATCCGCTCTGGCTTATATTTCAACCCTCGAATGGGGCGAAATCGACCTGTCAAAAGTGGTTCGTGAATATCGTCAAACCTTTCTCAACCGGAAACGAAACAAGAGGTTGGCGCAATTGCAGTCAGACTTTGCTGAAGCAGAGAAAATGGGTGATAGAGAGAAGGCGCTGAATTTGCATCAAGAGATAAAATTCTTGATTGACAAAAAACTAAATGATTGAATTCGGAATAAATCGAAGTAAAGAGGATGGGGGATCTAGAAACAGGCGAGCCTGCACGAAAATTAGGTCAGGAAATGGATTATCTACTTGATAAAAAGCCATAAATCATATTAATTGGACGATGTCGTTTTGTCTTAACGGGGATTATAATAATTTTTTGGGAAAGAGAATATGTTACTTTTTAAGAAAGAAGAATTCGACCGCATTAAAGCCAGAGAGATCACCGTCACCTTTCGTGACTGGGACAGAATCCGTGTCGAAGCAGAGATGGATTACAAATCATTCGGGTTAGGCTTTGTTCGGGTCGAAGAGGTTGGATATATAGATTTCAAAAAAATCCCCGATTCCGATTTGGCATTGGCCGGTTTTTTTGACCTGGACGAATTTAGAACCACCTTTCGCAAACGGAATCCCGGCTTCAATTTTGGCTCCGGCAGACTAATTCGGATCAAATTCTCATATTTAGGTGAGGATAACAAAAAAGCCGGCGGCATTAAGCCGGCCGAGCGGGAACTTATCAAAATCATGGAACGGTTGGTCGAGATCGACGTCATGTCTGATATGGAACTGGAGTCGGACAAAATCCTGACCATGTTAAGCGGATCTGAAGCCAAAAATACAATAGCAATCTCCAGCCATTTTGACGTTTCTCGTGATGAACTGAAGCTGAGAATGGCTCGACTAAAAAAAGAAGGACTGGTGACAGCCCAGCGTGACGGATTCTTAATCTCCGTTCGTGGTCAAACCTATATTGACAGCAAAATCTAAATTTGCTTGCCAAGCTTACCATTGAAAATTATGCCCTGGTTGACAAAATCGACATCGATTTTAAACCGGGGCTTACTGTACTAACCGGAGAGACCGGAGCCGGAAAGTCGGTCATTCTCGGCGCTCTGGCCGCTTCTCTGGGTGGACGAACTGATCGCGAACAGGTCCGTCATGGAACGGACAGAGCGATTGCCATAGCAACGTTTGACAACACTAAAAAAGCCCTCCCCAAATCAGAATCAACATCTACCAAGAAAAAAAAATCCGGAGATCGGCTTATCCTGCGCCGAGAAATCAACCGGACCGGCTCTTCCCGTGCCTATCTCAATGACCAGTTGATAAACATCGCTAATCTTAAAGAGAACGCTCAGCGCGTAGCCGATATCCATTCACAGCAGGGCCAGCGAAACCTCATTGACGTTGAGCGCCATCTCGATTTTCTGGATAGTTATTTGGGGCTGACCAGTAAACGGGCCAAACTGGCTGAATATTATTCTGAATACAGTAATTGTCGCAAGCGACTGAACGAAGCTCGGCGCAACGAAGCGGCCATGAAGGATAAGCTGGAATTGGTCACCTTTCAAATCCAAGAATTATCCTCAGCCGATATTCGTCCCGGTCAGGAAAAGGAGATGGAAAAAGAGCGTCGTCGCCTCGATTCAATGCGACACATTATCGAAACCGGACAGATGATCGTTTCCCAGATGGGAGATGGAGATCATGACATCCTTAGTCGCCTGGCCGGGTTGGACAAAAGCCTCAACGAAATAGCGGAGCTCGATTCTAACATAAAAGCTGATGCCGAGATGATGACGGAATCGGTTATCTCTTTGAATGAATTGCGGCAAAATCTGGAAGGTTATCTTTCGCGACTGACAGACGATCCGGTCAGGCTGGAGCAGATCAACGAACGGTTGGCTGAGATATATACGCTTAGAAGAAAATACAGCACCGACGAAACCGGTCTGGTGGATAAGCTAAAAGAATTAAAATCAGAATTTGATGGAGTCTCCGATTACAAATCATTAATCGCCGAATTGGAAGGAAAGTTAGAACAA
>JAUUYJ010000083.1 GCA_030588275.1 Candidatus Zixiibacteriota bacterium
AACAACGGTTCTGGCTTTGATGCCAGCCGCAATCTGATGTATCAGTTTGGCGGCGAGTATGGCCAGGATGATTCGACCGAAGCGTTCTGTGCTCAGGAATCAGATGATCGTTTTGCCGGTATTGCATTGTATGCTGGTGGAGATGCTCCCAAGAATGCCTACACAATTGACAACCCAACCTATGTTTACACAACGACCAGCCCGCACTACGATCCACCGCTGTCGTACGGTGTCATGTACGAATTGATGGAAGTTGATGCCGGTTATGTTCCATATAGTTCGGCTCATCCTGATTCGCAGTTTACCGATCTGTCAACCTTGATGACCTTTGGTCAATACGATCTGGGTGAGGGTGACACCACTTGTGTGGTCAAGATATTGGCGACGACCAAATCCGGTTTGGGCGATCTGGAAACGTCGATCGACAAGGCTAACGCCTGGATAGCCAATCATGAATTGGAATGCCCGGTGTCAACGTGTGACTGCTTCCCTGGTGATGCTAACAATGATGGTGGCGCCAACGTTGGTGACGCTGTGTATTTGATTGGCTTCGTCTTTAAGGGTGGCGACGCACCGCTTCCTTACGCGACTTGTTCCGGTGATGCCAATGGTGATTGCGGAGCTAACGTAGGTGACGCTGTTTACTTGATTGGTTTCGTCTTTAAGGGTGGCGATGCACCTGCTACCTGTGACCAATGGAGAGATGGTGGCGGCGCCTTTGGCGGTTGCGGTACCATTCAATAGTTTTTGACTAATTTGAGCAGATTAAAATCTGCTTCAATGAATTAGTAACAATGCGGGGAGGCCTTCTGGGTCTCCCCGTTTTTATTGAGAGAAGTTAGATAGTTTGGCTGGACCAATCTCCAGGAAAACCGATACAGAGAAAACAGGTGACAATTGGCTTTTCTTTGAATATATTGTTCCGCTTTTAGTTGGCTGGCATGATCTGGAGAAGATAGGGCCAGTTCTTAGAAACGATTAAAGAGGCTTGATTTGAAGCAAAACCGTATCAGAAATTTTTCGATTATCGCCCATATTGATCATGGCAAATCGACTTTAGCCGATCGACTCCTTGAAATCACCGGAGCTCTCAAAGAGCGCCAGATGACCAACCAGACCTTGGATGATATGGATCTTGAGCGGGAGCGAGGAATTACAATTAAATCTCATGCCGTTCGCTTCGAATACCGCTCCGAAGATGACATTTTGTACGACCTCAACCTGATCGATACTCCCGGCCACGTTGACTTTACCTATGAAGTTTCGCGTGCCTTATCGGCCTGCGAGGGAGCCTTGTTAATCGTTGATGCCGCTCAGGGGATTGAAGCGCAAACCGTTTCCAACTTATATTTGGCGTTGGAAAATAATCTGACCATCATACCGGTTATTAATAAAATTGACCTCCCAGCCGCCCGGACAGAAGAGGTTGCCGAAGAGATCATCGGCCTATTGGGATGTGACCGCTCCGAGATATTATCCTGTTCGGCCAAAAAGGGGATTGGGATTGATATCCTTCTGGAAACGATCATAAGGGAAATCCCCTCTCCCAAAGGGGACCCGGACGCACCTCTGCGAGCGATGATTTTTGATTCGGTTTATGATAGCTATCGCGGGACCGCCGGGTATGTTAAGGTTGTTGACGGTGTCATGCGCAAAGGGATGAAACTCAAATTTTTCTCACACAACAAGCGGTACGAAATTGATGAAATTGGCTACCGACGCTTAAAAAATTTCCCCACGAAAGAGCTTGAAGCCGGTCAGGTAGGATATTTTTATGCCGCCATCAAAAAAGTTGCCGACACTCGCGTGGGTGATACTGTAACCGATATTGACAATCCAGCCGAAACTGCCCTGCCCGGATTTGTAGCGGTCAAACCGATGGTTTTTGCCGGAATCTACCCGGCTGTTTCAGAGAATTATTCTGAATTGCGAGAAGCTCTTGATAAGCTAAAATTAAACGATGCCTCCCTTAATTTTGTCCCGGAGACATCGACCGCTTTGGGATTTGGTTTCCGCTGTGGTTTTTTGGGACTATTGCATATGGAGATTATCACCGAAAGGCTGGAGCGGGAATACGACCAGCTGATCATCAATACCGTCCCAAATGTTGAGTATTATGTCTATACCAAAAATGGTGGGAAAATCACGATTGATTCCCCAGCCCATTTGCCCGAGCCGGGAGAGATTGAGAAAATTGAAGAGCCGTTTGTTGATGCGCAGATATTTACTCCGCCAGAATACATCGGCAATATTATGAAATTGGCGACCAATCGAAGAGGCCTGTATAAAAATACCGAATACTTAAGCCCCACTCGGGCGTCGGTCTCATTCTCTTTTCCGTTGGCTGAGATTATTTTTGATTTTCATGATAGACTGAAATCGGTCACGCGCGGCTATGCCTCCTTCGATTACGGTATGCCATATTATCAGATGTCCAGTCTGGTCAAATTGGATATCCTGGTTAACGACGACCCCTTAGACGCCCTCTCGGTAATCATCCACCGCGAGAAGGCGTATCATTACGGGCGAGCCTTATGCGAAAAGCTTCAGACCTTAATTCCTCGTCAGATGTTTGAGGTGATAATTCAGGCGACAATCGGGAGTCGCATTGTCGCTCGGGCATCGGTTCGTGCTTTGCGCAAAAATGTAACGGCCAAATGTTACGGTGGTGATATCACACGTAAGCGGAAACTTTTGGAAAAGCAAAAAGAGGGCAAAAAAAGGATGAAGCAGGTTGGACAGGTTGAAATTCCGCAGGAAGCGTTTTTAGCCGCCCTTCAAATTGAACGGCACGATTGATTTGATTATATTTTATTAAAGACTATTTTTTACGCCTGAAATTTACAGGCCGTATCCTGCATCATTTGAAAGAAGCTAATTATTAAATTTAGCGAGAATCCAATTTCTCTCTTATCATCTCCCACATACGCGGATCAATTTTGGCACCATACTGGCGGGCCATACGGGCGTTAAAATCAGACTTGCGATAATTCCCGGCATTAAAATGCAAGGCGGCCAGTTCTCCATACAAAATATCCTTTTCGCTCACCTGCTTAACCGCCTGTTCGTACGCTTTGATCTTTTTATCTATCTCACCCTTTTCTTCATGGCAGGCTCCGATCTGAAGCCAGGCATAAAGCATATCAGGGGCCAATTCGGCCACCTTCCAGAACTGCTTGATAGCATCATCGTAGCTGTTTGTGGCTTTATAAATGTCTCCAAGCTCAAGGTAGGTCGCAATTTCATGATTGCCATGTTTTATGGCCGATTCGTATAAAGAGGCAAGCCTTTCCAGTTGGACTTTATTGAGAGAACCGTATTTTTTTTCGAAATCTATCTGATGCGTCAGGCGGGTAATTCTCTTGTTGATCTCATCCAACTCAGGCTTAATCGTATCTCTAAATGTCGGGGACATCAGCCGTCCATCATCAACATGAACGCCCCCCATCAGGTGGACCATTTCATGAATAATTACAAACGGTACAAATTGGTTGTGAATATTATCGCCGACATAAACACGAATCAGCATCCCCTTAAACGGAATCGTCAGCCCGCCCGTTTCGGTAACATTTTTTACCCGATATCGGCGATCAAGGGTAAAGCCGATAACCGCATCAGCTCCATCCTTGGAAACCGTTTCAACCAGATTGGAGGCGAGACGATACAGGTTTTTCTGCTTACCATGACTCCAGACTTCATAGTCAGTTACCTCCAGCTTAATCCCCAAAAGGCGACTCAAATCGTCTGCCACGGCGTCGAGATGAGCAGTAATTTTCTCTTTCCAATCAGCCTGACGCGCAAAGCTTTCATCCCCCACTAATTTGACCCGAACGGTCCGTAGCGGTCGCTTGTCAGCCGATGCAAATTGGCCCACTCCGATAACTAAAATCAGGGTGAAAACAGATAAGAGAATAACTTTTTTGAGCATCTTTTCCTTAGGTATGAGCAGATTCTTACTCTATAGTATCGGCGTTTGCTCTATTTTGTTCCGTTTGTCAGTAATTATTTATATATTCGCCCTATGTTATCTTCACTGGACATTGGGCGGGTCATAGTCGAAAGCCGGGACAAGATCGTCGATTCGACCGTAATCTCAATTGAGTATTACCGCAAAGAGCGAACCGCCCAGCTATACCTCAAAGCTGATCGCCGGTTTTGCCTGACAATTTCGTTTCATCCCGACTACAACGGTTTTTACTTTTTACAAGCCGGGAAATCAAAACTTGATACGAGAGAAAAATACCGTCCCTTTGCCAAAGATCTCTGGGGCGGAAAAATTACCAACATAACTCAGGTTCCCAACGACCGTATGGTAGAACTGGAAATTTCTAACGGCTCGGTTAGCCACATTCTTCTTTTTGAGATTTTGGGGCCCAATGGTAACCTCTGGCTTTTAGATGACCAAAAGAACAAACTGCTCTCGCTCCGACAAAAGACGTTTGACCCTGGCGACCGGTACGAGATCCCCCCAATTCCAGAAAAAAACAGGCTGGATGAAATGACACCTGAGTTATTGAAAAATTTGTCGGAGAGTAATCCTGAAATCCGACCGGCCCGGATTTTGGAAAAAAACATCTACGGAATTGATTTTCAATTAGGGCTTTACCTGATCGGAGATGAGGCGGAATTCCCTGATGAATGTTCTTTAAATGATATCTGTGAGCGAGCCGAAAAATTATCAGAACTATATAAAAGCAAAGACTCGGCAGTTTATGCCTATCGGATCAAAGGGAAAAATCGATTCTACCCGTTCCGTTTGCCGGGGGATGACAATTATGAAAAGTTCAAAACGATGTCGGAAGCCCAGCGCCTCGTTACCCTTTCATCCAAGGATGAAATTGAGACCGAATCACTAAGAGATAAAACGATCCGAGCCCTGACAACTCGTCTCAAAAAATCTAACAAGTTGATATCAAACCTTACCTCCGACGTTGCCAGAGCGGCCGATTTTCAGAGATATCGAGAGTTTAGCGATCTGTTGAAAATCAATCTGTCACAGGCGAAAAAAGGGATGACCGAAATTTCAGTCTCCGACCTGTTTCATGATGAATTGGAAGTCACCATTAAGCTCGATCCTAAAATGTCCCCGCAGGAAAATATCGAATCGTATGCCCGTCGTTTCCGGAAAGGAAAAGAAGGGTTGGCACTTTTGCAAAGGCGCTTGGCCAATGCCCAATCGGAAAATGGGCTACTTCAGGAAGTATTAAGTCAGTTTGAAACTGCCTTTGAATCGGCCCAACATCAGTTCCCCGAATTTCTCCCGACCGAAACGACTTCGATACCGGGCAAGGCGGTTATCCAAAAACCTTACCGGGAATATCGAACCAGCACCGGGTTGGTAATCTTTGTGGGAAAAACCGGATCGGACAACGACCGCACCACGTTTGAATATGCCAAATCGTATGAGTTATGGTTCCATGCCTCACAATGTCCCGGCTCTCATGTTGTTCTAAAATTTCCCCATAAGAACTTTGAACCATCCCGAATTGAGATTGAGGAGACTGCCGCCCTTGCCGCTTATCACAGTAAGGCAAGAAAATCGGGCAAGGTCCCGGTCAGCTATACTCAGAAAAAATATGTTCGCAAACCACGCAAGGCGAAAGCCGGACTGGTAACGCTGGAGCGGGAGAAAACGGTTATGGTTGTCCCAACCGATATCGCTACCACCGAACTATAGCAAGCTGGTCTTGATTCTGCGCTGGCTTGGTAATAAAAAGTAGGTGAAGAAGAATCTCTCGTTTGTTGCGCGACAAATTTCTCTATGTATATAAAGTCATCTTGAGACAGCATGTTGCGGAGTGCGACAGCATTGATTGCCGGTCTCCGGTTGCGAATTTATCGCCGATTGTACTCATAATTTTCCGTTTTTGACCTAATCAATTGTTCAAAAAAAGATCAATTTTCTACATTTTCCTAAAGATTATTAAGCTGTTCAGGTAAAGTATCTTACAAACTCTCCGATAATCAAATCATATGTAAGGAGAAGAAATAGGTTCGTGTCTCACGTCGCGACGGAACCTGCTGTATTAATTAACTATTTACAAGGAGTACACTCATGGCGACACGGAGAAATGTCAAGAAGACTCGCTCCACATTTAACCGGCGTCGGGTTGCTAAAATTGCCCGCGTTTGGTCCCGCGAAGAAGTTTCTTTCTTGCGTAAACATTATCGCAACCACGACACCACCTGGTGTGCCAAGCAACTTGGCCGGACCGTCTATTCGATCCGCTACAAAGCTTGCGATCTTTCGATCCGCAAGGGCAGCCCTTCCACCTGGAAGAACCCGGGTAAGAAAGTTGTCTTCAGAGCTACCAATAAGCCGACAACTCGTCGCAAAGTAACTACTCGCAAAAAAACTACGACACGCGGCAAAAAGACTCGTTGGGCTTCGACCACAAAGAAGAACAAAAGTCGCACCACCCGCAAAAACAATCGTCGTAGTAAATGGTAGATCGATAGTTGTTACACTCTGAAAACGGCTCCACTTGGGGCCGTTTTTTTTTACCCTCTTTTTTTGTACCTCGCCCCCTCATGCGTACCGGTATCTTCTATTGACAAACCGGCCATAAACTTGGTTATTATTTCAACTTCTTTCCTATTTTAGGATTTTAATTTATGGAACTTATTGGCGCGAAACCGGGTCGGAGGATTATTGCTTATTTTGTTTTGGCCATTCTGGCCGGATCAATTTTGCTTTCTCTCCCGATAGCATCATCCGGACCCAATATCTCCTATATTGACGCTCTGTTTACCGCCACTTCGGCGGTCTGCGTTACCGGCTTGACCGTCGTTGATACCGGTTCCGATTGGTCACTTACCGGGCAGATCATCATTCTGGTTCTGATTCAGCTTGGCGGCGTGGGGGTGATGACTTTTGCCACTCTCCTGCTTCTTATGGCCGGTGCCAAACTCCCCTTTTTAGATCAACTGCGCCTGACGGAAAATTTTGGAACGCCACAAGGTCCGAGACCAGTTCAGCTTCTCAAAGCGGTTTTGCTGACCACCTTTGTCATTGAAATAATCGGAGCATTGCTGATATTTTTTCAAATCCGAACAGAATTTCCGGTTGGTCAGGCGATTTTCAATGCGCTCTTTCATTCGATCTCAGCCTTTTGCAATGCCGGTTTTTCGACGTTTGGCAACAGTCTGGAAAATTATCAAAGTCAGCCGTTGTTTCTTATGACGATCAGTTTTTTGATCGTGACCGGCGGGTTAGGGTTTATCGTGATACGAGACGTTTTGGAACGAATGAAAGGTAAGGCAGATCAAAATAACCGGTCAGATAAGAATGGAAAAAAGAAAACACGCCTGTCGCTTCATTCCAAAATTTGTCTAACCGTTTCCGGCATATTACTGTTCGGTGGGGCTATCGCCTTCTATATCGCCGAGGCCAACGGCACGACCCTTGGAACAAATGAGGTTGACCGGATCGCCAATGCCCTATTCCAATCGGCCAGCTCCCGCACTGCCGGGTTCAACAGTTTGCCGCAGGCAGGGCTATCGGAATTGTCACTATTGGTAACGATGATCTTGATGTTCATCGGTGCCTGCCCCGGTTCTACCGGGGGCGGAATAAAAACGACAACCTTTGCCATTGTCCTGTTATTGATCTACAACCGTTTTCGTGGTCGAGAGTCGGTTCCGATTTTTAAGAGGTCGATCAGCCGCGATTCGATTATCAGGGCGCTGACCGTGTTGCTCTTGTCGTTGGTTGTCGTCAATCTGTTTTTTGCCTTTTTGATGTTTGATGATCAGGCAGTTTCGCCAGAGCAACTGTCGCACGGTTGGTTTGTCGATAACCTGTTTGAGGTAATCTCCGGATTCTCGACGGTCGGTTTGTCGTTGGGGATAACCGCCATGCTTGATACCGGTGGGAAGTTAAGTTTGATCCTGCTGATGTTTATCGGACGGGTCGGGCTGTTGACCCTCGCTTTTACCCTTGCTCGTCCCCCGAAAAAAGGGGAAATTGTATATGCTGATGAACCGGTAATGGTAGGATAATATTATGAATAAATCATCTGAATTTGCAGTATTCGGACTCGGTAATTTTGGGATGACCGTCGCCGAAGAGCTGGCTGGTCTCGGTTGCCGCGTTACCGCCGTTGATAACGACAAAAACCACATCCAAAGGCTGGATGATAAAAATTGCCTGGCGATAATTGGTGATGCCACCGATCGGTCTTTCTTAGAAAATCTTGATATTCAGAAATTTGACTGCTGTATCGTCTCGACCGGAGAAGATTCACACGCTTCGATCATCATTTGTTTGTATTTAAAAGAGATGGACGCCAAAAAGATCATCGTCAAAGCGAATAACGCCGACCATGCTAAAATTCTGGACAAGCTGGGGGCGACCAGCACAGTCATCCCGGAGCAAGCGATGGCGATCCGTCTGGCTCACGCCGAGGCGAACCCGAACGTGATTGACTACCTCCCTTTGACCGATGAGTTCTGCGTCGCCGAGGTTGTCCCACCGGATAATTTTATTGGAAAGACCTTGATCGAACTTGGCCTCAGAGCCAAGCATAACATTCAGGTTATTGCCATCAAGGAGAAATCAACTGGCCGATTCAATTTTGTGCCGATTGGTGAATACAGCGTTACCGATTCAGATATTTTGATAACTTTGGGGAGGCGGGAAGATATCGACCAGATAAAATAGTTGCTCCTCGCTTAAAATAATCTGAAACCGATATCGGTCTCGGTCGTTATAATATTCTGCCAGCAGGATTGACCAATAATGGAAATTCCCTATATTGAAGGTCTCTGCATCTGTCGATCTAAAGGTTGTACACTGCGGAGATATGCTGTGCAAAAGTTCTTTGACAATTCAAGGTTTTAAAAAAACCTTGATCGAAACATGGGGGTGACCTGGTTTCGACGGGGTTGGCGGGGATCTGCCCGCGCGCCGAGATCGTCGGATACTCTCGTAAACTATCTGGCAACATTTTTTAATTGGCGAATATGATTACGCCATGGCTGCCTAGGAAACTAGGGTAGCTCGTCTTCCCGGAAGTCCCGTCTCCGACGGCCGGGGTAAGGCGCCGAAAAAGGAGAATCGGTTGTTTGACCGCCTGGACAAGCAGCTTAAATAAACAGGCTGGCCTTACATTTTTTGCCTGCTGTTCGGCAGGGTGTAGGGCGAGAATCTAAAGAACAGATACGCGCGTAGACGGTATTTTGACGCCTTCTTCGGACGGGGGTTCGATTCCCCCCACCTCCATTTTGATTTTAAGTCATTATATATCAGGTATTTACGGCATTGTCGGGTTCGGT
>JAUUYJ010000314.1 GCA_030588275.1 Candidatus Zixiibacteriota bacterium
CGATGGGGCGGTTAAACCGTTTGCGCCGGAAGATCGGCGGGGTTGGCGGAATATATAAACTTTTGGAAGACCGGACGATCCTTGAAAATATTGCTTTGGCCGCCGAAATATCAGGCCTTACGCCTCGCGAGGCTTTTAAAACTGCGCGGGCAACATGCCATCGATATCGTTTGAGCCATATCTCCGGAGCATACCCCGACCGGGTTTCCGAGGTGGAAAAAAGAACAGCTTTGCTGGCTCGGGTTGAAGCGGCCCAGGCAAATCTGATTGTGGCGGATGGACCGACCGATGGAATTGATCCGAAGGCGGCGCGGTTTATTGATGAGAAACTGGGGGAACTCCGTCTGGCCGGAGCTTCAATTTTGTATCTGACCGCCGCAAAGCAGATCGATTCTTTGTTGGATTCTGAGATTGATCGACATCTATCGATTACCGAAACGGGGCAGATCGTATGATTGGGGGGAGACTTTTTTTCAAGCAGATTTTTCGCCATGCCGGTCGAGAAAAACGACTTTCGCTCGGATCGTTTTTGGTCATGCTGATTATTCTATTGTTGCTCGACATCTTCTGGGTTGGTTCGCTGAATATCAACTACCAGTACCGTGAACTTTTGAGCGGTGTCAAGATGGAGATATTTTTAGATAATTTATTCCCTGAGGAGAACCTGCCCGATCTACGGCTGGCTTTGAGGGAGTTTGAGGGTGTCTCAATGGTCAAATATATTTCGGCCAAAGAGGCGGCTTTGATCCTGACCGATCAACTGGGGCCGGGGTTGATTGAAGGGCTTGATTCGAATCCGTTGCCAAGATCGTTTGAAATTCAGTTCGGTAAACTTCTCACCCTTGAGCAACTTGATTCTATGCGAGATAACATTCACCGCATTGGTTATATCGATCTGGTTGAATATCAGCGTCCCTGGATCGCCAAGATGGAAAAGATTGGTAATAATCTTCAAATTGCCGGATATATTATTGGTGGGGTTATTTTGTGGATTGTCTTATTGACCACCGCCAACACGCACCGTTTGACGGCTCGAAGCAAGTCGCGTGATTTTGCGCAGCTAAAACTGTTGGGTGCCGGACCGGATTATCTGCTCTATCCATTTTTGGCTGAAGGTTTTGGCTCGACATTGATTGCGGCTCTTTTGGGCTGGGCCGGGATATTTTATTTGGCCTCAAGAATTTCATTAGCCAATTTCCCTCTGTTGATGCCGGATTTGGACCAGGTTGTTATCTTTTCTCTGGTTGCCGGGTTAACCGGCCTGGCTGGTGCCTATCTTGGAATCAGAAAATATTTCAGATCATGAGATGGCTCATTGTGACAATCGCCATCCTTTTTTTCATGGTGCCATTGAGTGTGGCTCAGGGTAACAGCTCCGGCGAAATTCGGGATAACAAAAAAGAGCTGGATCAGATTAAGGAGCAGATTACCAAGACCCAAAAAAAGGTTAATAGCCTCAAGAGTGAAGAAAAGGATATTCGCCGAGCCATCAGTAATTTTGACGACCGGGTTAATCGGAACAAAAAGCTTGTTGATCGCCTGAATCGTGATTTGCAATCGGCCCATAAATCATTGACCCGTCAGCAATCTCGCCTCGATTCAACCCAGACCCGGATGGATCGGTTGCAGAAAGGGTACGCCCGTCTTTTGGTTGATTATTATCGCCGTCGCCATGACCCACCCGGCTACCTGGCGGATGATTTTGCCGATCGGTTTGATCGCTTACGGATAAATTATTACCTATCGCAAATCAATAGTTCGACTCAAAAAACGTTGGCCCAAACGGCAGGGGATCAGGCACTATTTAATCGCCAACTCGATTCGCTCGAAAAAAATGATGACGATCTAAAGCGGCGCAGAAGCGAAAAAAAATCAAAGATCAACCTCGATCTGGCCCTTAAGCAAAAAGAGGAAACGCAGTTGGGGGCGGTCCGGAGGCAGAGTAATGTCGTTCAGGATCGGCTGGTAACCCTATCAGAGACGGCCCGGCAAATGGAGCAGATTATCGCCGAACTGGAGCAGGCGCAGAAGAGGCGGCGCAGAAATCCTAACCGTGATGCCGCTCGATCCTTTGGCTCTTTTCTGGCTCAGAAAGGGAGGCTGAACCCCCCGATCAAAGGGAAGATCATCTCTTCGTTTGGCTGGAAAACCAGCCCGACCACCAATCTGAAGTCGTTCGATCCCGGAATCGAGATCAAGCCATCCAAAGGGCGCACCTCGGTGACGGCGGCTACTTCCGGACGGGTCGTTTATGTCGGGACTCTGCGCGGGTACGATAATTTTGTGATTGTCGAGCATGATGAGGGGTACTTTAGTACCTATGCCGGCCTGTCGGAAGTTATCGTTGAATCAGAAGATATTGTTAATGCCGGGGAAACGCTGGGCCAATGTACGCGTGGCAATATGCAGTTTGAAATCAGGCAAGGGCGAGAACACCTCGACCCGGTAATATGGTTAGATCTTGATGAATTTTAAGTCTATTGTAGGACAGAAACAGCCGCTTGACATCCTGCTCAAGACCGCCCAGCGGGATCATCTGCCCAACAGCTACCTTTTTAGCGGGCCGGATGGCGTTGGCAAATGGGCGGCGGCGCTGGCTTTGACCAGTTTTCTTAACTGCACCAACAAAGCTGATGATTCTTGCGGAAAATGTCCTTCCTGTATTCAGATTGCCAACCTGCAGTTCCCTGATCTGTTTATTGCCGTACCGACCCCTCCCTCCAAATCGGACAAAGAAGAAAAAGCCAACTTTTGGGCAATTCTGGAAAAGAGAAAATCCGAACCGTACGGCCTGATCGGTGGCGAACGGCAGATGTCGATTCCGGTGGCGGCGATTCGGGAGATGAAGAGCCGGTTGATGCAGAAGGCCAAAGCGAGCGGTTGGCG
>JAUUYJ010000198.1 GCA_030588275.1 Candidatus Zixiibacteriota bacterium
GATTTCCCAGAACCGTTACAATCAGAATGGCGGCAAACAGGCGGAAAAATTCGGTCGATGTGAAAGTCCCCCAAACAACAGAGGAGACCCCGCTGGCCAATTCAATTGGTGAACCTGAGACAAATAGTAGATAGGTTGCGATGCCGGCAGCCAACAGGAGATAGCCGACGAAATATTTATACCTGATTCCGACAACGATGGCGGCAAGGATGACTAGTAGTTTAATGACAGCCATCACGGAAGGTATTGCCTGAGACCCTCTATGTCAACCGACGCCGTATCGAAACGGCTTGACATATAATAATAAAGCGGCTATGCTTGAAATCTTGCATGATGTATGAATAATATGGAGAGAAAGATGATGGCGGCCACGCTCGTTTATATTAATGACAAGAAGTATGATCCCAAAACCGCATCGGTATCCGTTTTTGATTACACCCTCCATTGTGGAATTGGTCTCTTTGAATCGATCTTGGCGGTCGATGATCGGCTGATTTTGATTGACCAACATCTTGACCGGATGGAAGCTGGTCTGACCCGCTTGGGATTGGACAATCTCCGTTATAACCGAGGCAAAATAATAAAGACTCTGACCAGGGCGATCAAGGCGCATCGGTCGCCTGTGAAAAAGACCAAACTGTTTTTGACTCAGGGTCATTCCCCGATGTGGCCCGGTTCAAAACCAAAACCGAAAACGATAATAATTGTCACAGATCATAAACTAGAATTCCGCCCCCAAAAACTGTTGATCTCCCCGATCACCATCTCAACCGACAATCCTCTCCGGGGAGCCAAGACGTTGAACTACTTGACCGAATGGATGAGCCAGACAAAAGCGGTTGCCGCCGGATACGATCAGGGGATCATTGTCAATCAGCGCGGGCATATCGCCGAAACCGGCTCGGCCAATATCTTTATTGTGAAAAATGGTAAGCTTTATACGCCCCCTCTCGAATCGGGCGGTCTGCCCGGAATCACACGCGGCGAAATCATGCGGTTGGCTCAGGCCAACAAGATCGTCTGTCGCGAAAAGAAGCTGACCCCAACCGATTTAATTTCTGCTGATGAAGTCTTCACCTCCAGTTCTTTTAAGATCGTCTGGCCGGTAACGCAGATCAAACTGGATCGTGTTTACCGTTTCAAGCCGGGTAAAATTTCTCGCGCCCTATACAACCGCATGACGACTAATTTCCTCACCGGTCAATGCGAAGATCGCATCAGCATCGCTTAGACAACCGACAATGCAAAAGCCTGTCTTGTCTGGCGACTGATTATTGTGCAGGATGCGACCAGAATGAATTGATTTTGTGCAGAGTCGCATGGCAACCGGATGGGGCTATTTTGCATCATACTGGTACCAACCAACTTGGAAAATTCGGAACAACATTTGCTTTAAAGAAAGTGTCGGCCTGTTTTTAATTGATTTGCGGAGGTTGCCTCGCTTATGTTTTAGAAAAGCCAAATATTAACCCGGAGCGGGCGACAGCCTAAAAGTGCCGACGGCACCGCTTTCCAGGAGGAACCGTGTCAGTAAAATCGTTAATCCAATATGTTGTCATATTACTATTGCTATTCTGTTCTTTTGCACCAGCCCAAACTCTTGAAGATAAAATGCCGGCAGTCAGAAGCTCACTTTACCAACCGACAGTTCTGGTTGACTGTCCGACCGCCGGAACACTTAAGCGAGGTAGTTTTAATGCCGTCATGAGAATCTACCCCAAGGGTGGAATCCTGACCTCGACCAACATCGGGTTGTCCAACCGGCTGATGGTTGGCATCGGATATGGTGCGGAAAATATCGTCGCCGAAGAACAGCCGAACTGGAATCCCAAAATTGAGTTCAACGTCAAATTATCATTGATTGATGAAAGACTGGTATTGCCAGCCGCATCAATCGGATTCAGCAGTCAGGGATTTGGTTCATATATTGATGACACCGAACGGTACACATTTAAGTCAAAAGGGTTTTACTTAGTGGGGAGTAAGAACTATCCCTTTTTGAATCTCCAGGTCGGGGTGCATGGGGGGATCAATTACTCTACCGAGCAAGAGGATAAGGATGACGACATCGATTTCTTCTTAGGCTTTGACACCATGCTCAACCATGATGTTTCGCTAATTATGGAATACGATTTTGCCACCAACGATGATAAAAATGAAGTCAGCCTCGGAAAAGGCCGGGGATATTTAAACCTCTCTTTGCAATGGATCTATGCCGATAACCTGGTTATGGAGGTGTTGCTGAAAAATCTGAACAATAATCGCAAAGATGCAACCGACATCTGGCGCGGTTTACGCGTAACATATGTAGAACATTTTTAGGCACCGATAACAAATTGGAGTATAGGTGAAACTGCTTGGTCGTCTCGTCATAGCAACAACGATAATATCAGCTCTGTTGATTCCGGGTTGTTATACGGTGGTCAAGCATCCAACCACCAATGGTAAATTTCTGGCCGATCAAACATCCAACTGCATCAGTTGCCATGCCGGTTATACCGAATTCCCATACGGACATTACTATTCCCCCACCCCCGATTACTGGTGGGACAATCCTCGTTATGGTGAGTATTATACTTTTCCGTGGTGGTGGTCTTACTATGAGTATTCCTATCTTGATGGCGAATATCGCTACGACAGCTACTCCGCACCCGGTCAGACCAAATTTGAGGTGCATGAAGTAACTATTTACGCACCTCCCCCCCCGTACAGCTTTCCTTACACTAATGGGGGAGGTTACTTCATTCCCGGACCGGTCATAATTCCAAATATTGGTGGACCTTCCGGCGGGACCGGAACCGGAGCGAATTCGAGACCAAGCGGATCAACCGATGGATCACGCAGTCGTGATGGATCGACCGGATCATCCGACAGCAAAGAGACCAGACAATCGACCGGACAAACGGCTCGCCCCACACCCAAAAGCGACAATTCATCATCCGATCAAAATAGTCAGCCAGCTCCAAAGAAAGATGATACATCCGGTAAGAAGAAGTCCCGCCGAGGTGGTGGCGGCGGGGGCGGTAGCCTGTGAGTCGGAGTATCTGGGGCGTCAATTTAATCTTATCACTTTTATTTTTAGCCTGCATGGTTCCGCTGGCCCAATCTCAGAATCTCGGTTCGTTTGAAGAAATATCCGCAGCCAATTTTTTTGGTGTTGGGGCGCGTCAAATGGGAATGGGGGGCGTTGGAATTGCAACCGCGTTGGATGGAGCATCACTATATCACAATCCGGCTGGATTAGCGCGCTTGTCGGCAGTCGAATTTCAATTCGGCCTGACCAATCAGAAATTTGAGAATCGTTCATCTCAACCTCCGGGACGGTTTACCGGTTTTAGTTCGACCTTAAACCGAGCTCAGGCGGATCTTTCCAAATCCAGATTTGCTTCGGTAATAATTTCTGTCCCGTACCCCACCTATCGCGGGTCATTAGTTATTGCTGGTGGTATTACCAAGCTGATGTCGTTTGACCGAGCTTCGCTGTTGCATGTTATTGATCGAAGAAATGATGGTCTTGTCATTGATGATTACTCCAGCGAATCGGAGGAAGGGGCTATCTATTCTTACACTGTCGGGGCCGCTATTGAGCTGTCTCCACACTTATCGGTCGGCGCATCACTGGCAGTTCTGTCCGGTGATGACCGCTTTGATTTTGAAAATTATTATAGCGATCAGACCAACGATTTTATTGAGGGTGGGGCCGGTTTTGTATCAGAAAGTTATATTGGCGTTTCTGCCAAAGCAGGTCTGTTACTGCGCCCCAACGCCCATCTCGCTTGGGGATTGACGGTCGAGTCGCCGGTGCAACTGGAGGTCCAATATGATTACGAAGAAGATTGGTATCAAACAGACATTTCTGATGGGATAGTTTACTCTTATTACAGCGACGACTATCTTGAGTATACTCTGGTACACCCGGTCAGATTCGGCACCGGCCTGTCGCTTCGTTCAGGCACTTTCATGATTGCCGCCGATATCGATTATGCCGACTGGTCGCAGATGAAATACCAAAATAATATTGAACTTGAGATTGATAACAACTCATTGAAAGCTCTGTACCGATCGGTCCTCAATTGGCGGGCTGGAATCGAATATCAGTACCCTAGGTTTGGTCTGGCGCTTCGGGGTGGCATCTTTTCGCAACCGCTTCCTTACGGCAAAGCAAATATTGAAAACGACCGGACCGGATACAGCCTTGGAATCGGATGGTTGACCGGTGGGCATTTATTGGTTGAGGCGGCTTATCTAAGCGGGCAGTTTGATCGGCTATATACTGCCGCCAACAATATTCAAACTCTTGCCGAGGATGAATACAAAAGAATCTACCTAACGATCTCTTACCGGTAACAAACCAAGCATCATTAAGAGATTATTAGGCGTCAATCATTTTCCATTGTTCCAAAAGTGCCAGAATATAATCCCCGACCGTTTGGCAGACCTTCGGCATATATTTGTCAGCTTGATCCCGATCAAAATTGGGGTACCCTTCCCCATCGGTATAAAGCAGTATCGATCCGGGTGACGGGTAGATATCGGCTCCCGGTTTCATCAGAAAGGCCATCTTCGGATCGTATTCATCCTTGTCAACCAAGGCCGGATCAATCGCCTGAACCGCCGCCGTTTCGTCCAGTCCGGCGTGACCACCAGCCTGACCAAAAAACTCGCGCGTCATTTCTCCACAGAGCATCCACCAATGCACAACGGCAATGTTGACGTTATGCTCAAAATGAACATCGTAGGCCGCTTCCTTAAGAGCACTATTGTTACCACCATGCCCGTTGAGAATAATAATATTTTTGAATTTATCTTTGGCCAGTGAGATCAAAATATCGGAAACAAACGGTGCATAATTTTTGGGGCGCACGGTAAGTGATCCAGGATACATATAAAGCGACTTGGTGATACCATAATTCAAAGTTGGGGCAACCAGTCCGTTGATCCGCTCGGCTTGATCGATGGCGATTTTTTCAGGGATAAGATTGTCCGTTCCCAAAGCATTCGGCCCATGTGCTTCGACCGTTCCGACCGGAAAAAGGACAGTATCAATTTTATTCGGAACCAGATTTTTGACCTTGGTCCAACTCAATTTTTGAATTTCGCGTTCCATAACACCTCACACAACGGCGTTGCGCCGTTACAAAAAGAAACCCC
>JAUUYJ010000308.1 GCA_030588275.1 Candidatus Zixiibacteriota bacterium
GATTGGGAAGATGGTGCTGGTGGTGGGACACCGACAAGCTACAATGTGCTTTTTGACAACAGCATCCTTTTTGAGGAACCAGTAATTGCCGATGTTGACGTTACTTTGTCAACCTGGTTGACCCCAAGCTATACTTCGGGAATATTTTACTGGAAGGTACGGGCCGAAAATGCGGCCGGGTTTGGACCTTGGTCTGAGACCAGATGGTTTAGATTAATCAGAAAGTCACGACCTTCATGCCCGGTCCTCTTCACCTATGATGGAGTGAATTTTGTCGATCAGAACCCGCTTCTGACAGCTTGTGAAAAATCAGGGTATGTTGATATTGTAACCGACTATTATCATCTGGACGACCCGATTGAACTGGTTGATGGCATGCCCACCTTCCAGCTTCGAGAGATGGAAGATGAAATAACACAACTTCATAGCATTGAGTTGATTACGGTTGATCATAGTGATGTTACCAAAGTGGCTTGCTCGATTGAGGGCGATATATCGACATATCTGGAAACGATTCCGGCCCTTTCGGCGGTTGACCACAATGGTAATAATTGGTTAGAAGAGCTGTCTGCCAATGATGGCAACCTTTTTGAAATTGAGGGACCTGGCCACTTGATTATTACTTTCCCCAATCCCAACGGCAAAGGCTCAGGTTATCAATTGGCGGCCGAGTATAAAAATCCAGATTGCCATATAGAGATAGACAGAGAAGAGAATATCATTGGTAAGATATTGCCTGGTAATAATCTGCCGCAAGGTGATCTGATTATTGAAGTTCTCGGTGGTGACGGAAGCTGGAATGAATTGGTTGCTCCTCCATCACGAGATCAGGTAACCGAAGAAATTATTTTAGCTGATCTGTCTAAATTCCAAAGTGCCTCAACAGATGTGGTAACGTTACGGTTTACGTGGCAGATGGGGTATTCGACCGATGCTATCGTGCAAATCGTTCCTTCCAATGAGGAACCGATTGTTCAAACCTGGAAGGTTGCCGATTTTGATATGAGTCAGGTCAGAACCAAAACGGATGGCTGGAATGGATTTGTAACTGGCAATCCTTTGGTCTTGAAAAATGGTGATACTTTTGAATTCAGTTTCGGAACCGATGCTATTGAAGGTTCTGGAATGACTCGCGATTATATCATCAAAGCGGTTGGTAAGTATCAGCCGGATTATTCGGTTTATGCCGACTTGCTTCCGAATATGCCTCAGCTTGAAGAGAACTATCCTAACCCGTTTAACCCGGTGACAACGATCAGTTATGTCTTGCCGGTTGAAGGGCGAGCTACAGTTGAAATCTTCAACGTCTTGGGTCAGTCAATCCGGACGTTGGTGGATGACAATCAAACCGCCGGGCGGCATCAGCTGTTGTGGGATAGTCGAGATAATTCCGGTGCAAAAGTTGCCAGCGGAATTTATTTCTATCGCTTAACTGCTGGTGATTTTGGTGATAATAAGCGGATGGTGCTTCTGAAGTAGTTTTGTCGCAATATTTATTTTTTGATAAAGGCCGCCTTTTTTAGGGCGGCCTTTTTTAATTTAGTGGATTAGTCATCTTTTTAGCTCAGCCGCAGCAATCATGCAGTAAATCAAACTGGCAAGATCAGGTTTCAAGTTAGGTCTTGCCATGTTATTGCAATATGGCTAAATTAAATCTATATATAATTGTCAATGAGTCGTATAAATAATTACTTATTTGAGATATAAATATATTTGCCTTGTGGAGATAATATGCCACTAATGCCGGGACAAAAATTAGGTCCGTACGAAATCGAATCATCCGCCGGTACCGGGGGAATGGGTGAGGTTTACAAAGCCAGAGATACTCGGTTGGATCGCATCGTAGCGATCAAAGTTTTGCCGGAGAAAACCGCTTTAAACGAAGATATGCGGGCTCGATTTGAACGGGAAGCAAAAACGATTTCCAGTCTCAATCATCCCAATATCTGTACGCTCTATGATATCGGCCGTGAGGGAGAGATTGATTATTTGGTGATGGAATACCTCGAAGGAGAGACGATTGCCGAGCGTGTCAAGCGGGGGCCGATGTCGCTCGAAGAATCTTTTGGGGTTGCAATTGAAATCGCCGATGCCCTTGATAAAGCGCACCATCAGGGATTAGTTCATCGGGATCTAAAACCGGCTAATATCATTATCACTACCGAAGGGGCAAAACTACTCGATTTTGGTTTGGCTAAATTACAAATCTCCGGCGGTATTGTTGATGGAGTGAGTGGAATCACACAGACAACTCCATTAACCGGCACAGGTACGATCGTTGGAACGATTCAGTACATGGCACCGGAACAGTTAGAAGGAAATGATGCGGATGCCAGAAGCGATATATTTGCCTTCGGTGCTGTTCTGTACCAGATGGTAACTGGACGTCTTCCGTTCGAGGGGAAAAGTCAGGCGTCTATGATTGCTGCCATCATTGAGCGGGAACCGGTTCCGATCACATCCATCCTGCCGGATGTACTTCCGGGGTTGGATCGACTAATACATAAATGTCTGGAAAAAAACCCTGATAAAAGATGGCAATCTTCGAGTGATCTGGCCGATGAACTGAGGTGGTTGGCTCATTCCGGTTCACAGGCCGGGATCGCCACTCCGGTCGCGGCTCGGAGGAGACTATCGCGCCGCCTGGGATGGGTTTTGGCATCGGTTGCGATCATTGTTGCCGGGTTTTACAGTTTCAAATGGTACAGCCGTCCCGATCCGATCAAACATGTCATTCGCTTTGAAATTGAGCCGGGTGAGGGGGTACAGTCAATTTCATGGCCTCAAATATCTCCCGATGGCAAATATCTCGCCTTTACAGCAACCGATACTGTCGGTCGAAAGAAAATCTGGATTCGACCTTTGAATTCAAATGAAGCCTTTCCACTCGAACATACTGGTGGGGTATTTCGCCCTTTCTGGTCCCCCGATAGCCGCTATTTGGCGTACTCAGTCGGGAGAAATCAA
>JAUUYJ010000039.1 GCA_030588275.1 Candidatus Zixiibacteriota bacterium
ACTTATATTGATATTTCTTTTTTAAATAGCGCTCACAGCACAATCTGGGAAATTTCGGCGGTGGGAGGTAATGACAAAGTTGACATCAACCTCTATTCCGAAAATAAGACCGATTATATAAGTCGCGATTTTGGTCACCTGACCTTTTCTACCCTGACCAAATTGGCCAGAGTTGATCTGTTCAGTATGGTCCGTCTGCGAGCGAATGAGACCAGCAATCCTACCGGTGATGCCTCGCTTGGCATAAGCCTGCCGCTATTTGAAAAATGGAAATTTATGACATCGGTCGGGTGGCACAACCGTGACCCCAAACTCTGGGAGGATGCGCCAGGTCTTAAGCGGGAAGAACAGCTAACCGGAAACACAACCTTAATGTTTGACGCCGGGAAAACGAAGCTATCGACCTCGGTCAATTTTGGAAGACTTTCTAACGGCCTGTATTTTGACTTCAGACCCGGTTCGCAAAGTTGGTTGGAATCATCTCCAGCCAACGACAATATCCGTTTTGCCGATTTCAACCTTAAGGCTGATTTCAAAAAGATCGGACCGTTCTATGCCCTGGTTTCTGGAACTTATCGGGTTATCGATTCAGACCGGTATGGTAACCGCGCACCATACTCCCCCCGCTGGCAGGTTTACGGACGAGGTGGTGTGAAGTATTTTATAAATCGCTATCAGGTAAACGTCCGGCTATTTGGAGATGTTAGTTTTACCGAACAACCGTTGTCATACCGCATGGAAGAGTTGAACACGACCGCAATATTTAACTGGGGCTATAACCTCTCCCTGAAGGACATGACTTTTTATTACATAATGCACAACGCAACTGGTCAGATTGTTGAACAACCGGAGTTTTATGGCTACACCGGTTGGTATCATAGTTGGGGAATCAATTGGAAATTTTTGGATTGAGGATGCACTGATGATATCGCGTGATGACGCTGTGACATTGATGGAGCAGAAGGTCAAAAACGTTAATTTGCGCAAGCATATTTACGCCGTCGAAGCTGGGATGATCCAGCTGGCGGAACATTTTGATGAAGATGCAACGATCTGGGGGCTAACCGGCCTGCTTCATGATCTTGATTATGACAAAACGGCCAAGTTACCTGACAAGCATACTTTTATTACCGAGGATTGGCTTAAACCGTACGAACTTCCTGACGAAATGATCTATGCCATCAGGTGTCATCCGGGGCATGAACCATGCCAAAGTAAATTGGACTTTGCCTTGTACGCCACTGATCCAACGACCGGTTTTTTGGTCGCTTGCGCTTTGATGCACCCAGGGAAGCGGTTGAAAGGGATTGATGCTGAGTTTATGCTGAGGCGCTTTAAGGAAAAACGGTTTGCCGCCGGAGCGACGCGGGCCAATATATTGGCCTGTTCAAATCTTGGGTTGGAGTTGCCTCAGTTTTTGGAAATTGTAAAATCAGGGATGATGCGCATCGTTGACGTTTTGGGGCTGTAGCTAAACCGCATTAAATATTAAAATTCTATTTATTACTCTCCACCAACCAACTTAAAAGTTCCTGATCGGCATCGGTGATGTTATTCAGAATATTTGTCCCATGATCGTTACCCGGATATTTTTTGAACACCTTCGGACCGGTGTAACTATCAAAAAGTCTTTGTGACGACTGCGCCGAATAGGTATCATCGACGGCGGCGGCGATATAAATCGGTTTGTTCAATTTCAACTTGTCCGAGGCCAAGACCCGGCCCGGCTTGAGACCACGATAATCATCACCCGGCGAAAGCAGAACCGAACGAGTCACCCATTTTTTTCCCAATAGCATTCCGGCACTATTGGCACCGATCGAAGCACCGATAATCAGGACGTTGTCATAATTGAACTGGTCCGGATGGTTGATCTGAAAGTCAAAGAAAAAGGTTTCGATATCATCCGGCATTTTTTTGAAATGTGCTTCACCCATCGATGAATAGGAAACCGTGCTATCACCAACGGCGACCGATTGACCATGACCACGCATATCGAAAGCGATAGTACTGAAACCAGCCTCGCGAAGTTTGGCCGCAAACGGATCGTATGATTCGTGCGTTTTAGACATCATCGGTAGCAAAAATGCCAATCCCGGTTTCACATCCGGCTTGGTCGAATCGACCGCCGGATCAATCTTCCAGGCATGCAGAGTCAGACCATCACGGCAAACAACGGTTAGATGCTCCCCGGTTGGTACCACAGTTCCTTGCGCCGATGTTTCGGCCAGACCGATTGATTTGAGCAGAAAGCCACTTAGAAACAGTCCGAATCCAATCAGGGCCAGCTTGATGATATCTTTTTTCATGGTTTATCTATACGACGAATAATCGCTTTCAGTCAATTAAAAATTATGGATCGTTTGAGATATTTTCATAATCAATTTGGGAAGTGCGGTATCAGAAAATTAAATAACGTTAACCTCATCTTCAATTGTCCCACCGACAAATCGGTCGGCTGACAAACGGGTGATATCCAAAGATGGCTTTTGTCCTGCAATCATTTCTGCCGCCAAAATGCCAGCTCCCGGAGCCTGCATGAATCCATGCCCGGAAAAACCGCCGATGATAAACAGACCGGTAACTTCGCCAGCGAATCCGATAATGGCATGATGATCCGGTGTCGTTTCGTAGAGACCAGCCCAACTGTTGGCAACCTCGGCCGTTTCCAACTGAGGAATACGGTCCAGCGCTTTCATCAGGATGTTGTCGTTATAATCGGGGTCCTGCGATTGATCAAACCCCGGTGGTACATCGCGGTCCGCCCAACCCATCAAAAGACCGGCCGATTCTTTGTGGCAGTACAACCCGGAGGAAACATCGACAACCATCGGCATCCGATCGGGAAGAAAATCAAGCTCACCGGTCGTTACAATCTGACGACGATACGGTTCTATTGGAATATCGACACCGGCCATCTTGGCAACCGGTTTGGCGAACGGTCCGGCCGCATTAACAACCAATGGTGCTTCAAAGAGACCTTTGGAAGTTTGGACTCCGGTAATTTTGCCATCTGATAAAATTATCCCGGTCGCCTCGGTTTCGATCAAGACATCAACACCCATCCGGCGACAGGCCCGAAAGTAACCTTGTAAAAATTCATGTGGGTCACCCAGACCGTCTCGTGGGCAGAAGGTTGCCTTGATAACATCATCGGTCCGAACCGGTGGCGCCAGTTCCTTCAACTCCTCTGCATCAAGAATGCGAATATCAAGGCCAAGTGATTTTTGGAGTTCAGCCGCTTTAAGATACGGTTCGACCGTTTTGGGATCGGTTAATAGGAAGGTGTACCCAACTTGATCGTAAAGCGCCGGTTCTCCGGTGATCGCCTCGAAATTTTCAAAAACTTCAATCGATTTCATCGACAGTTCTATATTTACCTTCGACGAAAACTGGGCCCGAATCCCTCCGGCACATTTGGCGGTCGCTCCCGCTCCGACAAAAAGCTCCTTTTCCAAAATAAGGATTTTGCCGAACTTTTTTTCAGCCAGGTTAAAAGCGGTTGCCAGCCCGGCAATCCCGCCACCTATTATAATCAAATCGTATTTTTTCATCTCAAATTTTCTCGTCTCTTCGTGAATAAATTCACGACGGCAATTTATTTCAGTACGCCCCAAAGTCAAGGAAAATAACGGCTCGACGATTATCAGTTGGCCGAATTATTTGATTGACTCCAGCTCTCTTTATTATAGATTGCCACGATTCCACTGGCGATAGAATGCAAAAATATATAAAAAAGATATTCGGAAGACAGCTTCACCTGTCGGAAACCAACATCCTGATTATTCTGGCAATTGTTGTCGGAACCGGAACCGGATTTGGCGCAATTCTGTTTATCTCGCTGATTGAATACGCCCGGGAGTTGTTTTTCAATTATCCATCTGACGTTCTGTCCGGGATTCTCGGAATGGGTGAGGTTGGCTACAAATGGTGGATTCCGATCATTCCGGCGGTCGGTGCGCTAATGGCCGGACCGATCATATATTATTTTGCCCGTGAGGCGAAGGGACATGGCGTCCCGGAAGTGATGGATGCCGTCGCCCGCAAAGGTGGCATCATTCGCCCTCGCGTCGCGGCTGTCAAAGCATTGGCCTCGGCGATCTGTCTCGGTTCGGGTGGATCGGCTGGGCGAGAAGGACCGATTATCCAGATCGGCTCCGCCATCGGATCGACCATCGGCCAACTCTTCAAAATGTCCGGCAACCGGGTAAAGATTTTGGTTGGCTGTGGTGCGGCGGCTGGAATATCGGCCGTCTTTAACGCCCCGATCGCCGGGATATTTTTCTCGCTGGAAATTATCCTGGGTGATTTTGCCATCAAGACCTTCGCCCCGGTTCTCCTCTCCTCGGTTATCGCTTCGGTCATATCCCGCTCCATGTTGGGAAACACGCCCGCCTTTGAGGTCCCCGCCTATCATCTGGTTTCCGCCTGGGAGATTCCACTGTACGTCTTGATGGGGATTCTGTGCGGAGCCGTTGCGGTAATGTTTACTCGAGTACTCGGCTGGTCCGAGACATTTTTTGACAACCTCAAAATTCATGACGCTGTCAAGCCGGCCATCGGCGGACTTCTTTTGGGTATTATCGGTATCTTCTTTCCCCAGATTTTTGCCGATGGATATAACAGCATCGACAACGCTTTGCATAGCAATATGTTTATGGGGATGATGGCGATTTTGGTTTTCCTCAAAGTTGCGGCCACATCGTTAACGCTCGGTTCTGGTAACTCCGGTGGAATCTTTGCCCCATCACTATTTATGGGAGCGATGGCTGGTGGTGCTTTTGGAAAAGTTGTCGGAAACATCTTCCCCGGACAAACCGCCTCCGCCGGCGCTTATTCGTTAGTTGGAATGGCCGCATTAGTTGGCGGAACAACCCACGCTCCGATCACCGCTATCTTGATAATTTTTGAGATGACCAACGATTACCGAATTATTTTGCCCCTCATGGTTGCCGTAACTTTCTCGACGTTGGTCGCACGCCATCTGTCCGAACATTCTATTTACACCATCAAGCTGGCGGCGCGCGGCGTCCTCCTCAAAGGTGGCAAAGATTTGGCCGTTCTGCGCGAAATAAAAGTCAGAGAGGTGATGGACAAAAATTATGAATCGGTCGGTCCCAACACACCGCTCAGTAAAATAATTCATACCATCGAATTGAGTCGCGAATCGTATTTCATGGTGGTCGATTCTGATCAGCTATTGCATGGTGTAATTTCCTTTCAGGATTTACGCGAGTTTTTGACCAGAGGCGGATTGGACGATCTGGTGATTGCTGAAGATGTTGCCCATACCGAAATTATTTCGGTTTTGGCTGAGGACAGTTTAGAGGAAGTGCGCCAGAAATTTGCCCTTCAGGACTTGCAGCTGTTGCCGGTCCTGGATTCGAAGCAGAGTGGAAAGATTATCGGTGTCCTGCGGCATAGCGATATGATTACCGTTTACAACAAGCGGCTAATCGAAACTCTCTCTGATTAATTGATGTTGCAGTCAGCTTTTATCCGCCCTATATTAGAATAGTATTACTACTAAAAAAAAGAAGGTTGAGAAAAATGAAAGTTTGGATGAAATTAGCAATTTTATTGACTCTGGCCGCATCACAAATGATTTCTGCCGGAGAACCAGACAGCCTTTGGAAAAATTCGGCCGATTTTAATCTGGCTCTGACCCAAAACGCTTACTCCGATAGTTGGGCGGGTGGTGAAGCAGGGAACGCCAGCTGGGTTACCACTCTTAACACATTATTTGAGGGTCCACTCAGCGGTTCCATCAGATTGAAATCGACCAACAAGCTCTCCTTTGGTCAGACCATGACTCAGGACCCGGAAACAAAAAAATGGAAGAAGCCGCTTAAATCGACCGACCTGATCGACCTGGAACAAATATTTAGCTACTCTTCAAGTTGGCCGGTTAATCCGTATTTTGGGTTGCGCTTTGAGTCGCAGTTTCTCGACGCCTCGGTTGACAGCGTCAAGAGATATGTCAATCCGTTTACGATCACCGAGTCGACTGGGTTTACACGACGCTTGTATGAAAAGGAAAAGCAGTTTATTGATACTCGCTTCGGTTTTGCGATGCGGGAATTTTTTAGGCGTGATATCGTTGATACGGCACAGCAAACAACAACCACCTCATCAACCACCGATGGCGGTTTGGAATCGGTCACCGATCTTAATTTGATGGTTCATCAGAATATCAAATGGACCTCCAAGCTGTCAATGTTTAAGGCACTGACCGTTTCGAGTGAAACTGCTGACAACTGGTCAACGATGGATATCAATTGGGAAAATATTTTCGCCGCCTCGGTAACCAAATATATTTCGGTTAACCTGTACCTCCAACTTCTGTACGATAAACAGATAAATCTCCGGGGACGCTTCAAGGAGTCGTTAGCTTTGGGATTTACTTATAAGCTGATGTAGTTAGAAAAAATTGGCGATTAAAATTTCAGGCCGAGATTGAGATAAAAACGATGCGGCCGATCCTGCGGGTTGCCGTATCCAAAATCAAACGGTCCGAGCGGGCTGTCAAGCGATAGTGCGACGCCCCAACCGTGTATAAAATCTTTGATACGAAGCTTTTCGTATTCGTCGTAAACGTTGCCGTATTCAAAATTTCCCTTTAGATAGAGATGCCAGGGGATTTTTATCCGTAGTTGCATACTGGCGGTAAAAAATTTATCGCCGATCATCTGATCGGTGCGAAACCCGGAAAAATTGTACATCCCCCCGACATAGAATTTTTCGACATCCGGAAGGTCAGCGGTAGAGACTCCTATAGCCAGGTGAGGATGCAAATTCATGCTGGATCCCAACGGCCAGTACGCTTCAAGCGAGCTGTACATTTTGGTGTACTCTTCATAGGTCCCCCCCAACCACGAACCAGTAAATTCGAGGATGAAATCCTGCCGGTGACCATAATCGGGAAAGGGGAATTTATTAAACGTCTCCACCGATGAACGGATCGCGAATGCGGAGAGGGTCTCTTCGTTGGTCGCATCGGTCAATGTCAACCGAGTTTCGATTTTTTCCAATCGATAGCCGAACAGAATTGTCCCAAGCCGGGCAATCTGCTGGCCAATCTCTGCGGACCAGCCGAGACGATCTTCAACCCGATACCCCAAAGGTGCGCCATCCGCTTCAAAAAGACGCCGCCGCAGGCGGGAAAAATAAAATTTGGTGCCGGCAGTAATCAACGTTTGTGACAGCCGGTTGACCTTGAGGGACAGAAAAAATTTATTTCTCCGGGAGGAAAGTTGCGCATGACCAAGCGTCTGGATTCCAGCCCCAAGAGCATTCCCATCCAGGATTTCGACAAACATCTCCGCCTGATATTCATCATCCCAATGGCTCCCCATCCGAATTTGGGTAAATTTCTTTTCCTTGACGTTGATGATCAGCCGCGCGCCTTCCGGACTGGGACGGATATCCAAAGAGACCCGCTCAAAAAAACCGGTTGCATAAATATTTTCGATTCCTTTTTCCGCTTTACGAACATCAAACGGCTCCCCCGGCCTCAGCGGGAAATTAGCCTTGATGATCCAGCTCCGAGTTCGTTGGTTTCCGACAATATCGACAAACTGCAAAAACCCTTCGTCGAAACGAACCACAATCGCATTATCATCAGGCAGGTATTCAAGCGATTGTATATGGGCCAGATCGTACCCTGCCTTCTGGTACAGCCTGACAACCTGACCAGCTGAAACGTAGAGATCTCGAAAAGAAATCTCATTACCAGAATTGGTCGCAAAATATTTATCAATCACCGAATCGGGCAGAACGCTGTTTCCCTCATATCGAATACTAATTTTGCTCAGAGGCGGGAACGGCTCACCTGCGAGAAAAATCCTGATTCCAGCCGGAGTTGATCTTATTACGGCTGACAATTTTTCAAACCTCATATCGGGATCGGACAGACTCAGAGCATTTTCCAACCGGTCAAGATTAATCGATCCTCCCGCTCCGACCGGCCAATTGGCCAGAAGATAAGCAGATAACGGCTGATTGGGATCGGTTTCAATCGCTTCTATAAGTCGCAAATGATCCGGCGGCGGTTCGTTTAGCAACCGTTTGAGTTCGGCCACCCCGCTCTTACCGGCTTCATAACCGAGAGCAATAATTGAGTCGCGCAGATCCAGATTGTAATTTTCGATCTGATCCAAAGAGGGGGTTATGATAAAATCTGCTTTTTCAAGCTGTTGCCGTTTGACCTCTTGTTGCATAACGGTTGATGCCTGATTTACCATATCGACCGGACCGGAAAGTTGATCGACATCCATCAAAGGGGATGAACTGTTGACCGCAATGACAAAGTCGGCCCCAAGCGACCGGCAAACATCGACCGGAACCGGATTGACCATGCCACCATCCATAAGGTGCCGACCATCTATGATAACCGGCGTAAAGGCGAGCGGAAAAGCCATCGAAGCGCGCAAGGCGTCGGCCAGATTTCCTCGTCTGAGAACAACCTGTTCACCATTTCCAATATCGGTCGCAACCGCTCGAAATGGAATCGGCAAGCGATCAAAATCACCACGACATTGATAATTGGCCCGAATCGTTAAATCTGATAAAAATGTGGTCAACCCTTGCCCGACCGCCAGGCCGCTGGGGATAAACGGTTTCAAACCATCAAACCGAATCGAAAACAGATACCGCTCCGCTTCGGCCCGCTGATCGATAAACAGTGCCCGGCGACGGGGTGAGTCGGAAAAAAGGGCCGAGAAGTCGGCCTCGCCAACTATTTCAACCAATCGGTTGGCATCGTAGCCGGAAGCGTACAGACCACCGATGATGCTTCCCATCGAAGTTCCTGAAATATAGGCGATCTCCATGCCGGCCTCTTCAAACGCCTGTAGGACACCAATCTGGGCAATCCCGCGCGCTCCCCCGGCAGAGAGGGCCAAACCAAGGCGTCGATTGGAAAATGCAGTTGGCCGCAGGAAATCGTTAGGTTCAAACAGCCTTCGCTCAATCGTGACAGTATCGGATGCCACAATAGAAACTTCTAATGTCTCACTATCAGCCGACTGCGCCATACATATGCAAACGACTATGAAAGACAGGAAAATTAAAGGCCGGGTAAATTTCACTTGCTCCTCATATGCAAAAACGATTCCTTATTATATAATTATAAAGCAAAGCAAGAAAGAGAAAAAAGTCGCCTCGGCAAAACGTCGAAATTACTATAGGCTCGCTGACGCTTCGTTTCCCCTTTTTTTGCCAGATAGAAAGCATGAGGATTTTATAAGGTGGCTCTGTTGCAACGGGAATTAAAACAACTCAAAGCGCTCAAAACCAAAAACGCGCGTCGTAAAGAGAATCGTTTTCTGGCCGAAGGGGTCAGGTTGTTGGAAGAAGCGGCCCAGGCAAACTATTGGCCTATCCGGGTTTTCTACTCTCCCTCCGAAATAGGGGAGCGAGGGCAAGCGTTGGTCGATAAATTTATTGCCGCCCAACGAGACACGATCAGCATCTCGGCACGGGAATGTCGCTCACTATCCGATACCAAAACATCCCAGGGGATCGTCGCCTTATTTGAGGCTAACCGGACGAAATTACAGCAACTATTGGAAGGGGCCCGGCGTAAGATAATTGTGTGCGATAAGATAGGTGACCCCGGAAACCTCGGGACATTAATCCGCTCGGCAACCGCCTTCGGTTTCGACGGACTGATTACAACCGCTGGATCGGCCGAACCGGAATCGGCCAAAACGATCCGAGCCAGCATGGGTTGTTATTTCAGCCTCCCGATCACATCTGCTGTTGAGCCTCGGAGCCTAATCGAACATCTCAAAAAAGCTGACTACAAAATCTTCAATGCCGATATTGGTGGCCAGGAAATCACAGACACTATCAGCATCCCGGATAAATTGGCCTTGGTCATCGGTTCGGAGGCGTTTGGTTCGGGCAACGACCTGGCGCAGGCGGCCGATTTCAAAATAAAGATTCCAATGTCCGGAAGGGTCGAGTCATTAAACTCGGCAATGGCCGGATCGATATTAATGCACCGGATTTATTCCGGAGGGGGGGGAGGAAAATAGTATGATCGGGCGACAGATTCTTTGGCTATCTCTGATAGTGATCTTATGCAGTACTGCCAATGCGGAAACAATTAAGAAGGATGGCGCCGAACGCTTTAAAGGGGAGTTGATCACCAACAGTATCCCCATGGAGCCGGGGGCATTGCTTACAATTAACTCAGCCGGATCACTCTCCGGATCAATTGAGATAAAGACCGGCGGCGATAAGCTGATCTACCGTTATCAAAAGGTGCTCAAGGCTGAAACAAAATCTGAAGCGGCGCGGTTCGCCGAAGTTATCACAGTTGCATCGGAGCAAAGCGATCTGGGGATAACGATCTCTTTGCGCGCCCCGCAAACGACCCCGTGGGCCGGGACAAACAATTCCGGTCGTTTAAGACTTATCATCACCCTGCCGGAGGGGACCTCCCTCAAGATCAACAGCGCCTATTTTGACATCAACGGTATCGGCCCTTTTTCAAAATTCATTGTCACCGAATCTTTAAGTCGCGTTGAAATCAGTCAGGTTACAGATTTGGTCGATATCAAAGTTTCCAACCGACCTTTGATTGTCAATCAGATAAGTGGTCAGATACGTCTGACCAATCAGTATGGGCCGATCAAAATCGAGGCGGCTGATTGTACCGGAGAAACGGCTGTCATCAGAAACAATAATGGTGATATTACAATTGAATCACTCATCGGTGGGCTTGAGATCCGCTCAGAGATGGGACGGGTTTTCGGAAAGAATCTATATTTAACCGGTGATCAAAATTATATCAAAAATAAATCGGCCGACATCATCCTCTCTTTCGACTCCCTGACCACCGGTCGTCTTCGGATCAATAACCGGTACGGTAATATCAACCTGAGAATAGCTGGACGACTTGATGCCCGGTTTGTCTGCAAAACTGAAGAGGATAGTGAAGTGACCGCTCAAGGAATGTTCATCTCCTCTCCTTTGGTCGATAAAAGCCGCCTTGAATTCGAAACCGGTGGAGGCCTGGCTGAGATAAGAGTTACCGCTCGCGGAAGCGGTAATATAAAATTAATCGGACCGGAACGGAATTAATGGAGATTCTTTCTTATGTTTAAGATTATGAAACAGCCTTTGGGCAAGTTGGCTCTTGCCGGGTTACTCTTATTGATAACCATTCCGGCGCTGGCTGTGGAGCTGAAAATCCCCGGTGAACTGTTTTTCTATCAGCCGGTCGCATCCTTATCCGGCCCTAATGCCCCCTGGATAAATCCGGCGGCGATCAATCCCCGTCAAGCGGGAAGCATGTTTCTTTTTACCCAACGGGAAAACCGCCTTATCCGGGATTGGGGGGTCTCCTCAACTTTTAAAACAATCGGCATCGCCTATCGCCAATTGGATGGTGGAAAAAGCGGCTTAGCCGATTTGAAAGAATACATTTTTGCCACCGGTGGTGGGCGTCAAAAAAGCTTTGGCCTTTCATATCGGTATATTAAAGACGGACCGGGGTATCTCAACAATCGACACCTCTGGAATGCCGGATTACAGTTACGACAAAGTCGTGATTTGGCTCTGGGTGCCCGAATGGAGAATATCAACAGAGGAAAAATCGACGGCATCAAGACAGATATTAATTACGTCTTCGGAGGAACCTCACGAGTTTATCTCGATAAGGTCTTCATTTCATTTGAAGCCGCTCTAACCGGCAAAGAAAATCTGAGTCAGGCAGATTTTATCACGGCGTTAGAGGTACGCCCGAGGCCAGGTCTCTATCTTTATGGTAATTTTGACAATCATTCCCGCTTTAACCTCGGGTTGCGAATGAACTTTGGGCAGGGTTACCTCGGACATTATCACAATTTTGACCGTGATGCAAAAAGTGTGATGGGAACCACCTTTATCGGAACGGTTAAGGGTCGTCAACCATCTTTGACCAAGCCGAAAAAAAAGAGTCTGATCATTAGCCTCAATGGATCACTTTCAGAAAATAGCAAAATCAACCCCTTCAAGAAAAAGCCGCTACGCTTCTTTGATTATGTCAACGGCATTTATCAAGCGGCTGACGATGACGAAATTGATCGTATTTTTTTAAAAATCGGCCACCTCAAATGCGGCTTGGCACAGGCGGAAGAGTTGGGAGAAGCGCTCGATTTTTTTAAGGCCCGAGGGAAAAAAGTTTATGCCCATCTGTCCCGCGGAAACAATATCGGCTACCTGCTTGCTTGCCGGGCCGATTCCCTGTTTATCCCACCAATCTCTCAACTGAACCTGATCGGATTGCAGGCTGAATTTTTATCAATCAAAGGACTTCTTGATAAAATCGGCGTCGAAGTGGAGATCGAAAAAATAGATGAGTTTAAAACCGCCCCCGAGCCGATGATTAATGAGCGCCCCAGTAAATATTATCGAGCCCAAATCGCCCGCCTGCTCGACAACCTGTTTTCCCAGCTGGTCGAAGCGGTCTCTGAAAATCGAGGTATCACATCTGAAAATGTAAAAAACCTGATCGACGCCGCTCCCCTGACTTCAATCGTAGCGGTTGAAACCGGGCTTGTCGATGGTTTGCTGTACTTTGATGAGGCAGAAAAGTTAGTAACTGGCGATCAGTTTTCAATCTTTTGCAAAAATCTCCCGTTTCACTCCTATGTTCACCGCCCGATCTATGATGAGAACTGGATCGACCCACCCCGGATAGCAATAATCGCCGCCGAAGGGGCTATCGGTGCCGGCCAATCGGGGGGACGCATGGGGAAATTTGAAATGCTCCGAGCGATCCGGGCGATTGGGCGCGACCCTGAAATAAAGGGAGTCCTACTGAGGGTAAACTCACCCGGTGGCGAAGTGGTCGCATCCGATCTGATCTGGCACGAACTGGAAAAAATTGCCCGTGACAAACCGCTGGTGATCTCAATGGGCAATGTGGCCGCTTCAGGTGGATACTATATTAGTAGCCTCCCGGCTGAGATATTTGCCGACCGAGCCACGGTAACCGGTTCAATCGGCGTCTTCTCCGGTAAGGCCAACTTCAGTAAACTGTACGATAAGATAGGGCTTTATTCAGAGATTCACACCAGAGGGGCCAATGCCGCAATCTACTCCCGATCAAAGCCGTTTACCGAGCAACAACGGATCAAATTGAGATCGCAGTTGGTCTCCTTTTACAACCATTTCACCTCACTCGTTGGTCAGGCAAGAAATATAACAGCCGACTCGGTCAACGCTCTTGGACGAGGAC
>JAUUYJ010000078.1 GCA_030588275.1 Candidatus Zixiibacteriota bacterium
CGGCGGCCAGAATCCCAACAAAATAAATCAACCCACCCCAAATCAGGGTTGCGGAAAAGCGACGCCAGCCCCGTTGATCGACAAAATATGAGACAACAACTTCCAATAGCGATATGCCCGAGGTTAGCGCGGCGAAGGCCAAAAGGATAAAGAAAGGGACCGAAATCCAGGGGCCAGTTTCGGCGAACAAAACCGGTAGTGTGGAGAATATCAAGCCGGGTCCCTGTCCGGGGGACATGCCATAATGGAAGACCAACGAAAAGATGGCAACTCCGGCCATGAGGGCGATCAGAGTATCCAGGAATGAAACGACGACCGCATCCCGAATGAGATTTTCACCACGCTTCATGTAACTGCCATAGGTAATCATCGCACCCATACCAAGCGACAGCGTAAAGAAGGCATGTCCCAGGGCAGAGAGGATAGCGTCGGCAGTTAGCTTGGAAAAGTCAGGGTAAAACAGGAAGTTTAGAGCTTTCATTCCACCGTTGGTCCAAAACAGACCATAAATCATCAGGCCGAGCAGGATACAAAACAAGGATGGCATCAGTATTTTGGACCAGCGTTCGATCCCTTTCTTAATACCGCCCAGGACGATTCCGATTGTCAGGAGCATGAAAATCGTATGCCAGAAAATGCTGGTTCCGGTCGCTCCGGCCAGTTCGCCAAATTGAGCCTGTATAGATTCGGTCGTTCCACTAAACCCTGCTATTGATTTAAAAATATATGCCAGCGACCAGCCAGCTATCACACTATAAAATGATAGGATTAAAAAGCCGGATGCAACTCCCAACCAGCCGGTTCCGGCCCACAGAGAATTAGGTTTGTGGAGCTTTTGAAAAGCGCCAACCGGATTACTTTGGGTCGAGCGGCCAATCATCAATTCTGCCACCATCAGGGGTAACCCGACGATAACAACACAACCCAGATAGACTATAACAAAGGCACCGCCACCATAGTCACCAGTAATATATGGAAATTTCCAGATATTCCCCAGTCCGATGGCCGATCCGGTAGCGGCGAGGATAAAACCGAGATGCGAACCCCATTGGCCTCGTTTAGCTGGCTGTGTTGAACTGTCCATTAATTCTCTCCTGATTCTGCTTTATTCTTCGGTTTCTAATTTCGGTTTTATTATGCGTGGCTCACAATTAGTCAGGGTTGGTGAGGGCTATTAGATATATTTATTAATTATTGTAGATCGCCAGGCAAGAACTGTCAACTATAAACTTAAAGGCGTCGGTAACAGTTTTAGTTGACTTGGAACGGGTTAGATTCTTTCATGGTTAGCAGAATATAAGAATGAACATGAAACGCAGGAGTTAGTAATGCGGAGATATTTTCCAATAGTAATCGGCATTATTCTGGTCACTTTTTCCGGACCGGTATCGGCCCAGTTTTTGGGTCAGATGACGCCAGCCAGCGTCATCGGGGATGGGGTTGGAGCCGGTGGCGGATATATTTATGTTGGCGAAGATAACACCTCGTTTGTCGGATCGCTGAAATACGGTCTGAACAGATATACCGAAGGGCGACTTCGGTTGGGGTTGATTGATTCCGACTTTGGCGATATGGGGGTCATTCTCGGCGGCGATCTCAAGTATCAAATATGGAATTACAATAAGTACGATACGAGCAACGTCAATCCGTTTGATCTGGCGCTGGGGTTTGGCGTGGAGTTTGCCAATCCGGAAAACGTCAGCTTTTTTAGCGTTGGTGGATCAATTATCGGATCGATTCCGATAGCGATGAAGAACAAGAGGACTATTGAACCTTACGCCCGCCTGAATTTCCGCATCCAGCATTTTTCGATAGACGATTATAATGTCGGCACACTGAAGGTGAAAGGTGGCTCGGACACCGGGCTTGAGGTCGGAGCAAATTTGGGAGCGATGTTCTCATTGACCGACCTGGTTGATTTTACCATCGAGATACAGCTTGACGATGAGACGGCGATTCTCTTTGGTATTGATTTGATGAAATTTTAATAGAGGCGAACTGATTATTCGGGGTCGTGAGGTGCGGCCCCGTTTTAATGTCCGTTTGAAGATATTAATATATGAATATATTTGATGCTATTATACTTGGGTTAGTTCAGGGACTAACCGAATTTTTGCCCATCTCCTCCTCCGGGCATCTTGTTATTTGCCAGTTTTTGCTGGGGATAAAAGAGCCTGATATTGGGATGGCTGTGTGGCTCCATTTCGGGACGCTTTTGGCTGTTATCGCCTTTTATCGCTCACGAATCATTGAGATCATTAAATCGGTAATGGGTAGTCCGGCGCAACCTGAGTCGGATCGAAAGATGGTTATGGCATTAATTATTGGAACGATACCGGCGGCTGTAATTGGACTGCTGTTTGAATCGAATATCTCAGAGATGTTTGGATCCCCTCGGTTTGCCTCGATGATGCTTCTTGTTACCGGATTGATTTTACTATCAACAAAATGGATGAGTAACAGAGGTGTGAAGGTCAGTATCAAGCGTGGCGGGATTATTGGTTTGGCTCAGGCGTTTGCGATTTTACCCGGTATCTCACGCTCCGGTTCGACTATTGGGTGTGCTATGCTTATGGGTATCGAACCGGCCAAAGCGGCTGAGTTTTCATTCTTACTCTCAATCCCGGTAATCGGGGGAGCATTTTTGATCGACTTGGTACGCTCTTTTGAAAAACTACTTTATTCCGGGGATATCGTAATTTACTTGGTCGGCCTGACCGTTTCCGGTGCGGTAGGATACGTTTCGATCCATTATCTTTTGAAAATTATTCGTCGCGGGCGGCTGTTCTTTTTCGGATTTTATTGTCTTGTGGTCGGAACGGTTTCACTTATATTTATAGGCTGATGGATTCAATTCTGATAATTCGGCTGGGTCGGTTGGGGGATGTTTTATTGACCTCCTCGACTGTCAAAAACCTTCGCTTTCTATACCCTGATTCAAAAATGATTTTTGTAACACGGTCGGCATATCTGCCCATAATGAAAATGTTTCCGGCGATTGATGCGACTTTGACATTTCCGGATAATGGCAGTTATCTCGATTTAATGAAACTGTCAACGGAGATCGACGAATATCAACCACAGTTAATTGTCGATTTACACAAAAACTTTAGATCATTTCATTTGGCCAATTTGAGCAAGGCTCCTTATAAGGTTGTTTACAAAAAACGGCGCAAGGAGCGGGAGGGGGCGGTCAATGACAAGAACTTTATCTCACCGGTTCCGCATACGACCGACCTGTACAACTTGGTTATCGATCAGCTCAAAGGGGAACGGTTTAGCCGACGACCAGATCTGTTGCTTCCTGAAAAATACCTAATCGGTCCGAAGGCAATCAGGGATTCTGTGGCGATTGTTCCGGGAGCCAGCTCGGCTGTCAAAGCCTGGCCGACCGAACGGTTTGCAGAGTTGGCCGAGCGGATAATATCAGATTATAACCTGCCGGTCAGTCTCTTTCTGGGGCCAGGGGACGAAGCTATGGCTGACTATTTTTCCCAAATTCCCAAGGAGAAGGTCAGCATTTACAACAACCTTGATTTCGCAGAACTGGCTTGTCGGTTGTCACAAGCGAAGTTGACGATAACCAACGATTCCGGTTTGATGCATGTTTCATCGGCGGTTGGTACACCGACAGCGGCAATCTTTGGCCCGACGCACAAGCAATTGGGCTTTTATCCGCTGGGGCTGTTTGATCGTATCCTGGAGACGGATGAAAAATGTCGTCCCTGTTCATTGCACGGCAACAAAGAATGTTACCGGGAACAACAGTACTGTTTTACGAGGTTGACCGTTGATCTGGTGTTTAAGGAAATATCAACGATGCTTGATGATCTCGACCTGAAGCCGGCTCTGTTTTTGGATCGGGATGGGACGCTTATTGTTGACAAAAATTATCTGGCCGATCCTGATAAGATTGAGTTTATCCCTGGTGTGCTCGAGAAGCTGGCGCAGGCTAAACAGGCTGGATATAAAATTGTCGTCATCTCTAATCAGTCCGGTGTGGCTCGTGGATTTTTCCCAACGACGGCGGTCGAGGCGGTTAATAAAAAATTAGCCAAAGAGATGAGCAAGAACGGTTGCGAACCGGATGCTATCAAATTCTGTCCGCATCTGCAGGATGGGGATGTTCCAGAATATACTTCAGCTTGCGACTGCCGGAAACCTCAAGCCGGAATGATTGAAACGGCGGCGCTTGAACTTGGTATTGATGTAAAGCGTTCTTTTGTCATTGGCGATAAACAGTCTGACATTATATGTGGGCATAATGCCGGTGGGATGCCGATTTTGGTCCGAACCGGTAAAGGGGCCGAAGCTGAAAAAAAACTTCCCCAGCATAAATCTCTTTTGCCGTACCTTATATCTGATAGCTTAACCGAGGCGATTGAAACTATTCTGAGCCGCCAATGATTCGTGAAGCATTATACTATGACCGGGTGGGCGTTGTGGGTGAGATGGGCGAGAGCGATGAATCTCTCGTTCAGTGTCATCTGTGTCCGGCCAACTGTCGTCTGAAACCTGATCAAAGAGGCTTGTGTCATAGTCGTTTTAACGATAACGGTCGTTTGGTAACAGATAATTTTGGGCAGACGGTAACGATTGCTCTCGATCCGATTGAGAAGAAACCGCTCTATCATTTTTTGCCGACAAGAAATATTATCTCCATTGGAGCTAACGGTTGTAATTTGTCCTGCCGTCATTGTCAGAACTGGCAGATTTCGCAGAAGACGGTTCCGACCAAATATATATCCCCCGAAGATTTACCAAAAATCGCCTCCCGGGATGGCTCCATTGGTGTGGCATACACCTATACCGAACCGATGATTTGGTATGAATATATTATGGAGGCGGCACCATCTGTACGGCAAGCAGGATTGGTCAATGTGATGGTTTCCAACGGATATATAAATCTGGAGCCGCTGGATCAACTCCTTCCACTGATTGATGCTTTTAACATCGACCTCAAAGGGATGAACCCGGAATTTTATAGAAAAATATGTGGGGGACGATTGGAACCGGTTTTAGATGTGATTCGCCGTATCGCCTGCTCTGATGCCCATCTGGAATTGACCAATCTAATCATTCCAGGAGTGAATGATAGCGACGACGATATTAATCATTTAGTCGAATTTGTGGCTGGGCTGAACAAGAATATTCCTCTTCATTTTTCGGCATATCATCCCAACTACAAAGCTAATTACCCGACGACCTCAAAAGAGATATTAATGAAGGCTTATCGAATGGCTCGTCAAAGATTAAATTATGTCTTTGTTGGTAATATGGAGATTGAGAGCTGTTCTAATAGTTATTGTGCCGGATGTCAGACGATTTTAATAGAGAGAACCGGTTATTCTGTTTCGGTCGTTGGTTTGGACCGGGCGGGCAATTGTACCGCTTGTGGGACGGAAGCTCATATTTGTCAGGGAGACGAAAATTGAGCTTCTTGGGGTTAATTATTTTTTATTGATTTGTACCGATATAATTATTTATCAGGCAGTTGTATAGCTTTATACGTCATTAAATCGGGCGCAAGGGAACTGCGCCGGAAAATGGTCTGTTTTATTATATGATGAAGAATAATTCAACAAGATTTGCGAACAGTCTTATTGGCTTGATCGGTTTGGCCTTACTGCTTTTGGCTCAAACGGCTGATGCGCAATACTACTTTGGGAAAAATAAGGTTCAGTACACCAGCTTTAAATGGCAGGTGATGCAGACCGATCATTTTAAGATTTATTTTTATTCGGAAGAGGCAGAGTTGGCTGAGATCGCCGCTCGCTCCGCCGAAGAAGCGTACAAAATTCTGTCGGCCAAATTCAATCACGAAATCTATGCTCCGATTCCGCTCATTATATATAGTCACCCCAATCATTTTGTGCAGACCAACGTAACCTGGTCGATGTTGCCTGAAAATGTTGCTGGATTTACCGAATTTATCAAGGGACGGGTGGTTATTCCGTTCAATGGTTCTTATAGTGATTTTGATAACGTTATTCAGCACGAATTGGTCCATGTCTTTATGATCGCGAAGATCAATCGATCCGGGCGGGAACGGGGACGATTATCGACCGTTTATCCGCCACTATGGTTTACCGAAGGATTGGCGGAATGTTGGTCGCGCGAACTGGACAGCGAAACCGATCTGATTATTCGTGACATGGTGATCAATGGACGACTTCCATCAATCAAAGGTTTTTACGCTTTCTTTGGCAGTTACTATATGTACAAGCTGGGGGAGTCGGTCTGTAATTTTATCGAAGATCATTATGGAGCGGATAAGCTAACTCGGATTTTCGATAACTGGACAATCGGTCGCAATTTTAACGAAGTGGTCAGCTATACTTTGGGTGATAATCTGGAGGAGGTTTCGCAGAAGTGGAGCTATTACCTCAAGAAAAAATATTATCCGCAGATCACTGCTCTGGATCTTCCTGATAAGGTTGCTACCCGTCTGACCAAAAAAGAATTTGCCGTCCGTCCTGTTCCGGTCATGATTGAGGATAAATACGGAGAGAAGCAACAGTGGGTAATTTATAAGGCTAACCGCTCCGGTTATTCCGCTATTTATATGAGGCCGGTTGGCGGTAACGGGAAGAAAATTGTTACTCTCCTGAAGGGGGAACGCTCGGCTAAGTTTGAATCTTTGCATCTGTTATCCAGTGGTATCGACCAATTCGATAATCGTCTTTTGGTGTTTTCCTCAAAATCCAAAGAGAAGGATGTACTCTATCTGTATAATTTGGAGAAACGGAAGATAGTAAAGCGGTATGAATTTGATGATTTGGTTGCCGTCTCATCACCTCGGTTTTCCCATGATGGGAAACGGGTTGTCTTTTCCGGGTTTCGTTTTTGCGGTTATTCCGATGTTTATATATTAGATCTTGAGAGCGGAATTGTAAGTGCTCTGACGCGCGATCTGTATCATGACACCGATCCCTGTTTTTCTACTGATGATGCGACCATAATATTTTCCTCTGATCGAGGTGGAGATGGCTATGACGGATTTAGCTCCCTCTATCAGGTTGATCTTGGGGGAACCGGTTTAACCCGTCTGACCTTCGGTAAGTATCATGATCGGGGGCCGGATGCCTCTTCCGGAGATGGTCGGATTATTTTCACATCTGATCGCGGTCCTGAGGCGGCCACTAATATCTTTTGCCTTGATTCCGACGACCGCCTAACCCAGGTAACGAAGTATATTACCGGTGCCTTCGATCCTCGATTTGGCGAAACGGCTGATGAAATTTATTTCCATGCTTATCAGAATCTGGGTTTCCACTTATTTAAAACCGGGCTGACCGGGCAGTCGGATGTGGTAGAAATTGTCGAGGAGCCTAAAACCGGATACGGCGCGTCCTGGGCTCCAGGGAAGATAGGGGTTTCGGCCAAAGAGACGACCATCAAATACAAAACCGATTACTCACTTGATATCGCCCAATCGACTGTTGCTTATGATGGAGTGTATGGGACCCTCGGTGGGATTCAGGCGGCGATGAGTGATGTGTTGGGTAACAATACTTTTATTCTTCTGCTGACTAACACCGCTCGGACCAAAGATGAGTTTATCTCCAGCTTTAACGGGGCGGTTACCTATCTCAGGCGATCATCCCGCCTCAATTGGGGTATCGGTGGGTTTCATCTATACGATGAATATTATAACGATTATGATGGGTACTACTTTGAAAGGCTGATTGGCGGTGCGGTTTATACCAGTTATCCGATCTCGAAGTTCGACCGGGTTGAATCGTCGGTCTTTCTGCGTCATTCCGATAAGGTACGAACCTTTGGTAGTCGTCATCGGCGGGCTTTGATGGCGACCCATTTACTTAGCTATATTACCGACATTAGTTTGTGGGAACCGACCGGGCCGCTTGAGGGGCGACGGCTGAATCTGACGGTTGGTTATACTTATGATATCATCAGCAATCGGAATTTTAATCGTTTGGCTTCAGCCGATTTCAGGCATTATTTCAGGCTTGGTCACCTTTCAACTTTTGCCAGTCGGTTTTTTGCCTTTACCTCGACCGGGCTTGAGCCACAGAGGATATATCTTGGGGGGAGTTGGTCGTTTCGTGGGTTTGGGCGGCGTCACTTCTACAACCGAAATATCTTGTTCAATTCTATGGAGCTCCGCTTCCCACTTCTCAACGACTTGATTCTGGGGTTTCCAATTGGGAATTTCCGTTTGGGTGGATTCCGGGGAGCCTTGTTTCACGATCTGGGAACCGCCTGGGATGATCGCTGGAGAGGATGGCAGGGTTCGTTTGGAGCGTCAATTCGGATGCCATTGGGGTATCTGGTTGTGTTGCGCCTTGATTTTTCACGAACTCATGATTTCAAAACGATTTCAGGTGAGACCAGAACCGACTTTTTCTTTGGATGGAATTTTTGATGCGCACTTTTTTGGGGACAATTCTGATACTTTTGGCTCTCCAGATTGGCGGCTGTGGAACGGCCAAGCGGCTTAATCGAGAGGCTGGCGGGTTCTATCCAAAGCCCAGTCAAGAGCTGTCAAGTAGTTCAAGTAAAACATACAACAATGGCCTTAAGTTGATGTATGATCGTAAAATAAAGGGAGCCGGGGATAGTCCGTTGGCGGTCGGGCCGAACTGGATCGGCCTGAAAACGACCCGTGATCGGATTCAAATATTTGACCGAGAGACCGGTAAGAAAAAGTGTCAGATTAAAAAGAAACGGGGGATAATTGTCAATCCGGTTTTTATCGATTCGCTCCTGGTTCTGGTTCGGAAATCTCCTCTTGGGAAAGTTCAACTGATAAATTTATTTACCGGCAAGGTAATCCGGCACAAAACGATAAGAAATATTCGATCCGGACCGATAATTACTGATAAGGGTTTGATTTACGGAACCGAGACTGGATTGAGCCTGATCACGATTCCCGAACTGACTATAAAGTGGGAATCGGAATTTAAAGGATATGTTGATAATAACTCGGTAAGTCGTAACGATACTGTCTTTTGTGTGACCGGTGATGGAAGGGTGGCCGCGTTGGAGCTGGCTTCGGGAAAAAGCTATTGGGAAGTCGATATGGAGGTTAGTTTGTCCATGCCAATCGGTTTGGGTGAATATTTGTACGTCGGTTCTCCCGATGGGAAGATGATTGCTATATCGACCGATCAGGGTGAGCCGGTGTGGGAAAATATGATCGGTTATCCGGTCAGGAGTCAACCGCATCTGAGCGATGGAAAAATTTATTTTGGCGCAACCGACGGGAAAGTCTATTGCCTTGATGCTGGAACTGGTGAAGCTGTCTGGAGTTTTTCTGCCGAAGGGATTGTGACCGCCGCTCCGGTTGTTGTCGGAAGCTCGGTGATTGTTGGATCGCACGATCGTTATCTTTACAATCTTGATCGACTCAGCGGCCAGCTGATTGACAGGCATCGCCTTGAGGGTCCGGTAACAGTTCCGGTTACGATTGCCGATGGTCTCATTTATGTCGCCTGTCGTAAGGGTCGGCTATACTGTTTTGAGGGGAAGTAATGAATAAAGAGATAAATCTCAGCGAGAAGAACTTACTTCTTAATGTCCGCGATC
>JAUUYJ010000221.1 GCA_030588275.1 Candidatus Zixiibacteriota bacterium
AAATTTCTGAACAAGGTCAAAGACAAACCGGAAGAGGGATTAATCAACGAACTGTTGCTTCGCTCAATGAAAAAGGCGGTTTATCAGCCGGGTAATCTTGGCCACTTTGGATTGGCCTTTAAGCATTATCTCCATTTTACTTCACCGATCAGACGTTATCCCGACCAGGTGGAGCATCGCCTCTTGAAAGCACTCAAAAACAATAAATACCCGGTACGATTGGAAGCAAAACTTCCGGCGGTTTTGACCAACGTTGGTAAGCAGTCGTCGACGCGGGAAAAGAGGGCGATGGAGGCGGAACGTGAGGGGATCAAGGCGAAGCAGGCGCAGTATATGGCTGGACAGGTTGGATCGCTCTATGATGGGATAGTATCCGGTGTTACTAATTTTGGATTTTTTGTCCGTCTCATCGGGCCGGAATGTGAGGGGTTGATTCGCGTCTCTGCCTTGGAAGATGATTACTATCGGTTTGACGAAGAGAATTATTGCCTCATCGGTCGTCGTCACCAGCGCCGTTTCCGGCTGGGTGACAAAGTCAAAGTGGGGGTGACTCTGGTCAATGTCGAGGAGCGGGAGATCGAACTGTTTTTGGATGAAGAACCGGTGAAAGCCAAAAAGAAAGTTCCGGTTAGTCGTGGCAAAAGGAGAAAAAGAAAAAGATGACGGTTGATATACTGTTTTTTACTCAGGAGAAACACCGCTTTGCAAAATCTCTGCTGAGTTCCGGACGAGGTCAGTTGGTAACACAGGCATCGGAGTTGATTGAAGTCACCAAGAACCGAATCTATCCGGTAATTCTCTTTGATGTTTCGCATCCTGAATATAGCGAGGCATTGGTTTCGCGGACCTATCGCCGTTTGCCAACGGCGGATTTCTGGCTATTGACGAATAGGTCAGAGACCGGATTACCGGAGTATGTCGTTAGTGGAATCGTTTCTGATGATGTTACCAAATCGGAATTTGATTCACGCCTAAAAGCGACCCTTCAGATCAGACAGCTTTTAGAGCAGTATGAAATGATTGGCCGATCAGAAAATCTGAAACGAAACGGGACGATGATTTCTCAGGCCGCCCCGACCAATATCTCGACTTTGATAATTGGTCCCTCAGGTTCGGGCAAGGAGTTGGTCGCTCGTGCCGTACACAATAACTCTCCACGGAAAAACAAAGTCTTCACAGCGATCAATTGTGGTGCCCTAACCGAATCGCTTCTGGAATCGGAGCTGTTTGGTTATGAGCGGGGTGCGTTTACCGGTGCGGTTGGGAAGCGGGAAGGAATTTTTAAAAGAAGCGACGGTGGGACCGTTTTTCTCGACGAGATTGGAGAAATGTCGCCGGGACTGCAGGTTAAACTATTGCGTGTTCTTGAGGAAGGTTCGTTCTATCGTGTTGGCGGTGGGCAATTGGTGCGGGCCGACGTTCGGATTGTGGCGGCCACTAATCGGGAGTTGATTGATGCTATTGGTGACGGAACATTTCGTGAAGATCTGTATTTTCGCCTCGGTGCGGTGCGGATCAATCTGACCGGCCTGGATCGGCGCAAGGCAGATATCTTACCTCTGATAAATCATTTCTTCAGTATCGAAACCGGTACAGCACGGCTTATTTCCAGGGGCGCGGTCGAACTCCTTTTGGAATACGGCTGGCCCGGAAATATTCGTCAGTTGAAAAATTTTGTCAGCCGGATGATTATGATTGGCGGGGCGGGCGAACTGTCAGAAACGATGGTCTTGCAGTTTATCGAAGAGCAGGGTTTTGCCGATCGCAACCTGCCGGTGGTGACCGGGAAGTCGGCGCAGGATGCGGAATTTCAGCTTATTTATCAGGCGTTATTATCTTTGGGGCAGGAAGTTCGAATGTTGCGTGAGTTAATTTTGGATCAGCTTCCCTCATCGCATGATGTCGTCGTTTCCGATTTTCAGGATGACCATGAATCCTCTGTCGTTCGTACGGTGGAGGAGATGGAGCGGGAGTTAATACAAAAAACGCTTGAGGCGGTTGGAGGTAACCGGCGCAAGGCGGCTGAAAAATTGGGGATTGGGGAGCGGACCTTATACCGCAAACTCAAACAGCAGAGTGACGAGTAAACAGTTAATAATCGTACTGACTCTGCTTGGATGCATCTGCCATTCACTCTTAACAGCCAGACCTCTTATTGTCCCTGACCCCGAGGAAATTTACTTGGCGTTTGATGACGGCCTGATTGAGTTTGAGGATTATCGCAGGCTTCTGGAACTAACGCGGCTGGATTATCTGAGTGCCGATGATTCCATCTACTTGACTCGCTTTCCCGACCTTTTGGCTGGCTTCTCATCATCCCCTCTGATAGATCGAACCGCACCACCCGACCAACCACAAACTGCTTCGCATCATGACACTATAAAGACTGTCAACCAATATCATGCCAACCTCCTGTTTCGTCAGTACAACCGCATCAACATAGACTCAGAACGAAAAAATCTGTATCGTGTAACTTTTGGTCGCGCCCGGATTCAATTGCGCGGGGAGAGGGAGTCATTTTATTCCGGCACCAGTCGTTGGGGACCAAGGTCAATTAGTTACCGATTAAAACCTGGTCACAATCATTCGGCAGAAATCGTCGCAGGCAGTTACTCAACCAGTTTTTCCATGGGGCTAATTTATGGATATCATGGACAGTTATTAAGTAAAGATTCGGACCGGGATGAACCAGAAAAATTCCTTTACCCAATTTATGGTGGATCAAACGGCCTTCTGGTGAAATTGCCGATTGGCAATGACAGGGCTGTTTTCCTGTATGATGCGGATCGAAACGCATCGCATCGTCAGCAATTTACAGCCGTGTCACTCCCGGCAACCATCGGAAATGTAAACCTACGGATAAATGGTGGCTTTGGGCAACTCCACCAGCGATCCACCGGATTAAATCAAGACATAATGCTCTTATCCATCGGTGGAAAAGCAGGATCGAGGGGACGACAGCTTGAAGCTGAAGTAGGCATTTCTGAGGTCAATAATCGCTTTCCCCTGGCCGGGTCAACTCGATTGACTTACCGCCGTGCCCATTCCTATGTCAATCTGTTAGCCTGGAGTTACGCCTCAGAATTTCCATCATGGTTTTCCGGAGGTCCATCGTCGCATCGTTATCTGAGTGTGGCAATCGACGATCTTGATCTGAGCCTTAGGGATCGTTTTCGGGGGGAGACTGGTGGTGCGATCAAGACATCGCAGAGTTTTTCAAAGCAGATCACCGTTCATGCTGTGTTGGGGTACAGTCAAAGAGGGCTGGATAACAATCGAACCGAGTACAAAATTGGGGCCGATTACCTTTTTGACAATCCATACCGATTCAGATTAGATTGCTACCGTCGCCTTGATAATATATATTCTGACAACAATAAGCAAACGCGCATACAGGCCCAGTTTTCCAAAAATGGCGAGGTCGGAGGGCGGGTTGTTGCTGGGTATCGCTTTGAAAACTGGTCTGGACGGAACGATTACTTTTTTCTGACTGAATTGAGAATCAATGACCGCTGGGGACGACTTGTTGTCAACGGAAAGATTGATCGATTGGAACCGAGCGATTTGCAAAATCGATATCTGTATTTTGGATTGTCGCATGATAGCTATTTGGGGAATAATCTGCGTGGCTATATTAAATACAGTTATCGTTACCTTAAAGATTCCCCCGATACCAGCTTTGGAACATTGAGATGGGAGATGAAGTGGGGCATAAATTGATAACATATTCGCATATTCTTCTTCTATGTATTTTCAGCATACTGCTTTGCACCGCACCCTCTTTTTCTCAATCTGATGCTAACAGTCTGCGACTGTCTGAGTTTGTGCCAAATCCAAGCGGAGAGTTGGAAACCGAGTGGGTGGAGCTGGTTAATAACTCACTCGATGCGATAAATCTTCGCCTGTACCAGATTGGCGATGAACTCGGCTTGAGAAATATCAGCGATACCGATCTGTTTTTGTTCCCGAATGAATATATAATTCTGGCTCAGGATGTCGGGCAGTTTGTGCAATTTTATCCCTTCATCAACGGCGCTGTACTGCGCCCGGTCGGTTGGCAGGTACTGAATAATAGCGGTGGCGAAACGGTTCGACTGGCAGATTCGGTAGGCGAAATAATTGACAGCTTTTACTACGAATCTGGCTTTTCGGATAACCGCAGTTGGGAAAGGTTTATCGATCCGAATGGTGTCAGTTACTGGGGCGGTTCGTTCGCAATCTCCGGTTCCACTCCGGGAGCGATCAACGCTTACTTTTATCCTCGCACCGCATCAATTGATCTTGTGGTCAGTCCCGATCCGTTTTCTCCCCAGCTTGATTCGTACACAACCATAACATACGATCCGCCCGAATCGGACCGGTTTGATCTGGCGATCTATGATATATCCGGTCGCAAAATAAAAGACTTTTTCGAGTCGTCAGCTTCAATACCGGGTGAAGTCAGGTGGGATGGTCGGGATGATAGCGGTCAAATATTACCGTTAGGAATATACATTATTCATGCCCGGACCGATAATACCGAGGTCAAAAAAACGGTGGTGATAGCGCGATGACCACCTTACGATTCGTCATATTAGCATTGGTACTTTTTTCATTCAGACCGG
>JAUUYJ010000266.1 GCA_030588275.1 Candidatus Zixiibacteriota bacterium
AAGGAGAGTTGCCGCCGTCTGATTGAGAAAAAAATAGCTTCGATCATCTCACCAACACAAATCAGTCACATCGTTCTATTGCATAACGACCCGGAGAGATGCGCTTCGGTATCTCACTTTGAAAAGGTTGCAAATCGAAATGTAAAAATCTATGCGCCAGCCGACGTTTCTGATGCTGTCCAACATTATGGTTGCAAAACCCCGATCATATCGCTGGATGGTGGGGACGGAATCATTTTTGGATCAGGTCGAACAATTGATTATTATAGTACACCCAATATTTCAAGTGCCGGTTCGGGAATAATACACGACCAAGCAAGCGGAACAGTATTCTGCGGGGCGCTTTTTGGTGATTCTTCTGAACAATGGAATCTGTTTGCCTCATCCGAGGCCTGGCAACATCTCAGCAAGAGAAAATTTGCCGAAGGATGCTCCAAGAAGGCCTTTCTAAAAGCGCTCAATAAGATCGAAAAACTTTCTCCGGAACGGATTTGCCCTCACAAGGGACCGATCATCGAAGAGGAGATCGTTCAGTATCTCAATTCCGCCAGAGAGATGGATTAATTGCTGATAAGCAGTACGAATCAATCAAGTAAAACAGCCGCTTTGAATCCAAGGCGGCTTTTTTATTTCTGTTATTTCCAATCATTATAAGTTTTCTCTGAGCTGTTCAATCCAGCGATGCCCCAACGGAAACTGTAGTGACAACTTTTCCAATAACCAGCTTTGTGCAGTGCAGGTTAGAAGGGGGAGAACCAGATCAAAGTCAGATTGATCCTTTTCAGATATCTCCGGTCGAGCTTTGTACAATAATTGGATTTCCGGCCTGAGATAACAGATACCACTCTCAGACATAATTCCCAGCTCTGACAGTAATCCCCGCACTGCCGGCAGTCGCCTGAATATCCACTCATCGCCCTCGGTCTCCATTAGCATGAATTGGAGCGACCAATCGGAATCTTCATTTCGTCGGCACCAGATATCGTTTATACCCGGAGGTAAAAATTCATCCTTTTTCCAGCGTTTGAGGCCCGGTTGGTTAGTTTTATACAGCTCCCAATCGGCCAGATAGGTCTGTAAGATTAATTGATCAGATCTAAGAATTAAAACGTCAATATCAGCATGATCTCTGGTTTGATGACCGATAAACAGATCAATCGCCCAACCACCAGCCAACCACCAGGGTACATTTAAATCAGCTAATAGCTGTTGAACCTGACCGGGCAGTAGTGGCGACCAGTTATGCTGAATTGAAACCATTGGTGATGACCATTTTAAAAAAGTGAGATTCTGAGTCCGAACTGATTGATCGGCTCGGCATAAAACGTCCCGTAAACTCGCTGGTAATTGACCGACAATTTTTTGTAAACTGGCTTGACGATTGATAACTCCAGATAGTAATCGTAATCCTCGTAAAGATCCAAATCCCAGTTAAAATCGCCGGTAAACTCAAAGATAAAATCGGTCCCGATGTTAAATCCATTAATCGAGATTACCTGCAAAGTGGTCCCGCGCGAATGGCCCAAATCGTCAATGTTCTTAAAGTATGAGACTTCGTTGGTAAACGGCGTGATCGACTGGGCAGGTGCAATAGAAACCATCCCGCAGACAATAATCGCCGTCAACAGAAGAAAATTAAAAGATTTTTTCATATTCCTGTCCTATCTTTTGATTGGTAATTTTCGATTCTTACAACTTTTAGGTGGTCGAATATAGGTGACCGGAAAAGAATTCGCAATAGTTGTCGATTTTATTGTGCTATATTGAAATCTGCTATGAATATTAAAAACGATGACGGATGAAGAATAATCTAAAAAAATATCTACTGTTTCCAACTCTTTCGATATTACTTTTTCTGACGATAGCGGAAGCAGTCTTAATCCTTTTTGATATTGACCCTCATCCCCGCGGAGTCGATTTTACCGTTAATCGAGCCCCCGATTTCCCCGAAGCATTTCTGAAAGATCATGACCTGTTTTGGACCATGCACCCCGACCGGTATATCCAGTCTGATTTTTTTCTGGGCACATCATATCAGATAAACCGTCAGGGTTTTCGGGATGACGATTTTATTCTTCAAAAATCGGGGTTGAGAATAGCCGTGCTGGGGAATTCATGCAGTTTTGGCTGGAGAGTTAACCGGGATGAATCTTATGCCGGTCTGATAGAATCCAGCTTGATACAACAACCTGGTTTGGAGAAAGCTGAAGTTTACAATTTTTCAGTTCCCGGCTACAGTTCCTATCAGGGAAAAGTAAACTTCGAAAAGAACGTCCTGGCTTATAAACCGGATATCCTGCTAATAACCTTTGGTTGGAATGACCAGCGCTTCGCCGCTTTTGATCGCCCGGATAAAGATCAGATTATGCCGTCAGAATTTTATCTTGATATTTACAATTTTCTGGCTCGGTTCCGGTTTTACCGATTGGTTAAGGCAACCGTTTTCTCGATCATTCCAGCCGCCGAGCCAATGGTTAATACAAATAATCAGGCCAAATTGCGCGTCAGTCTGTCCGATTTTGAAGACAATCTAACGGCAATAATTTCAGCCTCAAAAAAAGCCAATATCAGGGTCATACTTTTAACCTCGCCAATTCCATCAATAGAAAAGTATTATCGAATAGAGGCCAAATCTGTCATGCACCAACTCCATTACAATTTTAATCAAGTAACCAGCCAAACTGCCGCCCGGCAATCTGTGGGTCTGGTTGATCTGGCCGGTATCTTTGACCGCTATGACGACCTATTTGATAATGTCAAGACCGACCCGTTCCACTTCAACGTGAAAGGTCATCGTCGGGCCGCTACCGAAATCCTCCAGTTTTTGACCGACGGCGACTATCTGAAGTAATCTCAGGGCCCAATTCTTCATGCGCAAATATCGACCTACTTGCCTCTTTTATAAGCCGTTTACCTTAAAATGATAAAGAAACGGCTGACTCACACCGATTGCACAGATATATAAAAAGGGTTGGCCTTTGGGCTGAAATAGTTTCCTATAACGGGCGAAAAGATGTGAATGCACGAAATTAAAAAACGCCTCTACGGCGGAAGAACTGCTACAGTTAGTAAGCTTTAAAATTGGTTCCGAAGAGTACGGCATTGATATTCTGAAGGTTCAGGAGATCAACCGGATGCCTGATATAACAAAAGTGCCGCAGGCTCCTCATTATTTTGATGGTGCTATTAACCTGCGTGGAAAAGTTATCCCGATTATTAACACCCGCCGCAAATTCAGTCTTGAAGAAAAAGAGACTGACAAAGAGACTCGAATCGTTGTTGTTGATATTGATGGCGAAGTTATTGGCCTCGTCGTCGATTCGGTTAATGAAGTCTTGCGGATTCCGCACTCAATCGTCGAACCTCCACCAAATGTCACGATCGACTCCGGTGCCAATTACATCACCGGTGTAGCTCGTCTTGAAGATCGTCTGTTGATACTTCTTGATTTAGGCCGTTTGGTTGGCGATACCGTTCAGGAAATGAGCGGAGTAAGCGAAAAAGAGGTCGAAGAAGCGCCTGCCTGATAAAATTCTCTTCCAAAAAGCCCGCCTTAGGCGGGCTTTTTTTTTTACTTGGGGATCCGCAGCCGGACATGCCGGCCTTGGACCCCCAAGTTTCAACTATTTACGGTTGGACGTTGACTAGAGCTTGGCGTTCACCGTGGAAAAGGCATCATTCACGTTGACGCCGATAGCGAACGCGATAGCGATCACAACAGCAGCAATAGCCGCAATCATGACGCCGTACTCAACCATGGTCGCACCCTCGTCGGATCGTGACACACGGGCAGCAAG
>JAUUYJ010000041.1 GCA_030588275.1 Candidatus Zixiibacteriota bacterium
AGGCCGATCATCAGGGAGATCAGGATAAATAATTTATTACGCATATTACCTCCTAAAAATGGCTTTTGCCATATTATCGGTCTATGGGAGGGATACTTAAGGGAAAAAAACCAGATTAAGAATCTGGCCCACTCGTGGGTTTTTGGGCTCGCCGCGCATATGCTGGCTCGCCATTGATATTCTAACCCTTCCTCTACGCTTGCGGGTAAGAGCCGGTATTCTTTGGAATTAAATCAAAGACATTGCCGGAGGCTGGCGACAGCCTTAAAGTGGTGATACCACCCTACTCGTTGCCCCGACAGGCGGGATAGGAGGTTTTTGGCTTGCCTCAGTTTGCGAGCGCTCAAACCGGCTCTAAAAAAGGCCACCGGAATTACTCGGTGGCCTTCATAGAAAAACTATTGGGATTGAACTACTTGGAGTCGGTTTTTTCGTCCGTCTCATGATCGAAGTTCAATTTGGCCAACTGCTCATAGAAATGAGTTCTCCGGGTTGCATCAAGTTGGGCCAACTTACCCAGCCGTTCGGCTCGGGTTGGATCAATCCCCTTGAGGCTACGCCAGCGATTTTCGCTCATGGCATATTCGGAAAATGGTATCGAAGGCGGCTTGGAATCCAAAACCAGCGGATTCTTGTCCTGCTCCATCAAGGCCGGGTTATACCGAATCAAAGGCCAATGGCCCGACTTAACCGCCTTGTCCTGCTGTTGCAATCCCTTCGACATATCAATTCCGTGAGCGATACAATGGCTATAAGCAATAATCAATGAAGGTCCCGGATATGCTTCCGCCTCCATAAATGCCTTAACCGTTTGGTTGTGGCTCGAACCCATCGCAATGCGCGCGACGTAAACGTTTCCATAAGCCATAGCCATCATCGCCAGGTCTTTTTTCGGAAGCGATTTTCCAGCCGCGGCAAACTGAGCTGTGGCACCTCGTGGAGTCGATTTCGACATCTGCCCACCGGTATTGGAATATACTTCAGTATCCAAAACCAGTAGGTTGATATTCTTGCCGGAAGCGATGACATGATCCAACCCACCATAACCGATATCATAAGCCCAGCCATCGCCACCAATCGCCCAGACTGATTTGTTGACGAGGTAATCGGCAACATCCAAAAGGCGCTTTGATGGCTTATCGTTATTTGCTGTGAGTTCTTTTTTGAGATCGGCTACCTTGCTACGAACCAACTCAATTCCATCCTGATTAGACTGATCGACAGCCACAATATCGGCATGTTTATCAGAGAAGGTTTTTTCAAGCATCTCGTAAGCATAGGTTTGGAGTTTATCGACCGTCAGTCTCATCCCCAGCGAGAACTCGGCACAATCCTCAAACAATGAATTGGACCAGGCCGGACCGAGACCATCGGCACGCGTCGTATATGGTGTGGTCGGAAGATTTCCGCCGTAAATCGACGAGCAACCGGTGGCGTTACCGATTAAGGCTCGGTCCCCAAACAGTTGGGTCACCAGTTTGATGTATGGGGTTTCACCACACCCGGAACAGGCACCGGAGAACTCAAAGAGCGGTTTGACAAATTGGCTTCCTTTGACCGTTCCCAGTTTGAAGCGGGTTGGGTCGGTTTCCGGCAGATCCAAAAAGAACTTGAAGTTCTCAACTTCGGTCTGACGTAAAGGAGCCTGATCGGTCATGTTGATCGCTTTCCGTCCGGTTTTTTCCTTGTTGGCATCTTTTTCCCAAGCGGGGCAAGCATCGACACACATGGCGCATCCGGTGCAATCTTCGGGCGCAACCTGAAGGACGTACTGCAATCCTTTAAAGGTTGGACCTTTAGCATCAACCGTTTTGAAGCTTATCGGAGCTGAGGCAAAATTTTCCGGTTCCAATGCTTTTTGAAGGATCGCGGCATGAGGACAGACAAAAACACACTGCCCGCACTGAATGCACAGATCTTTTTCCCAAGCCGGAATTTCTACGGCGATATTTCGCTTTTCATATTTCGTCGTACCGGTCATGTAAGTGCCATCATTAGAAAAAGCAGAAACCGGAAGGCTGTCACCTTTGCCCTCAATGATCGTGGCGGTCACACTTTTAACAAAATCGGGTGCATTCTCCGGAACAACCGGCGGCATACTGATGGAACTATCGGCGGTGCTGGGGTAATCGACCTTAAAGCTGGAATTCTTTCCGGCATCGACGGCGTCATAGTTCATCTTGACAACTTTTTCACCCTTGTTGCCATAGGTTTTTTCAATCGCTTTTTTGATCTCGTTAATTGCGTCATCCTCAGGCAGGATTCCGGAGATCATAAAGAAGGCAGTCTGCATTATCATATTGATGCGTGCTCCCAAACCCAACTTGTGAGCCAGGGCGATACCATCAATTACATAAAACGACAGCTTTTTATCGATGATCTGTTGTTGAACCTCGACCGGAATTTTTGACCAGATCTCATCAGCCGAGTAGGGGCTGTTCAAAAGGAAGGTACCACCCTCTTTTAGCTGGGAGAGCATGTCATAAGTTTCTAAAAATGAGAAGTTATGACAGGCGACTAGGTTTGCCTGATAGATCAGATACGGGCTTTTTATTTCGCTTTTACTAAAGCGGACGTGAGAAATCGTAACCGCTCCCGCTTTTTTAGAATCATACACAAAATAACCCTGAGCCGATTTGTCAGTATTTTCGCCGATGATCTTGATCGTGTTCTTGTTAGCTCCGACCGTACCATCCGATCCGAGGCCATAAAACAAGGCCCGGTAAACTTCGTCCGGCTCAATGCTGAAGCCTCGGTCGTACTCAAGGCTGGTATGAGTAACATCATCGACAATCGAAACGGTGAAGTGATTTTTCGGTTTGTCCTTAGACAGGTTTTCAAAAATCCCCTTAACATCGGCAGGAGTAAAGTCCTTGGAGCCGAGCCCGTAACGTCCTCCGACAACTGTCGGGAAGGTCAGGCAGGGGAGGGTGCCGGCATCTGCCGCTTCCCGGATAGCTCCCTGGATGTTTAGATACATCGGCTCGCCAATTGCTCCCGGCTCTTTGGTCCGGTCCATGACGGCGATACTCTTGACCGTATCCGGCAGGGCCGAGGTGAACGCATCGATTGAGAACGGTTGGAACAGGCGGACTTTGATCAGGCCAACCTTCTCACCCTGAGCGTTTAGATAATCTATCGTTTCGTGAACAACTTCGGCGCCGGAACACATGATGACGATAACTCGTTCGGCATCAGGGGCTCCATAATAATCAAAGAGGTGGTACTGGCGACCGGTTAGTTTGGCAAACTTATCCATCTGCTCCTGGACAATCGCCGGAGCCGCATCATAGAACTTATTAACCGTTTCACGCGACTGGAAGAAAACGTCTGGATTCTGTGAGGTACCCTTAAGGGTTGGACGATCAGGAGTTAGGGCGCGGGAACGGTGGTCCGCCACCATCTCATCGGTAATCATCTCGGCCATCATCTTTTTGGAGACGCGGCAGATTTTTTGGATTTCATGCGAAGTACGGAAGCCATCGAAAGCATGAATCATCGGAACACGGCTGGTCATCGAAGCGGCCTGAGTAATCAAAGCCATATCCATCGCTTCCTGAACCGAGCCGGAGAGAATGATTCCAAAGCCAGTCATCCGGACCGCCATGATATCGGAATGATCACCAAAGATCGACAGGGCATGGGTCGCTACCGCCCGGGCCGATACGTGAAACACGGTCGAGGTCATTTCACCAGCAATTTTGAACATATTAGGGATCATCAACAGAAGTCCCTGAGAGGCTGTGAAGGTCGTTGAGAGGGAGCCACTCGTGATGGCACCATGAACGGCACCAGCAGCGCCTGCCTCCGATTGCATTTCGGCAACGGTCGGGATTGAGCCCCAGATATTGGTTTGACCGGCGGCCGATTTGGCGTCGGCCGTTTCGCCCATACCGGACGACGGGGTGATCGGGTAAATTGCGATTACTTCATTAATGGCATGAGCTACATCGGCGACGGCAGTGTTGCCGTCAATTGTAATCATATCGCCGGGGTCTGAATTCTTAGTCACTTTATCAGTACCTTTATCTTCTGCTTCGGTTATCGACTTCATCTTCTCTCCTCTAACTTATCTAAAACGGTCGGATTAAAGCCGGCCGGTGTAAGTTCTGGTTGTTGCTTTAATCTATAGTGCAATGTCCATTATTAAACTATTGGCGCAAACTTGCAACCCTTAAATTTTGGCCCGGGTGATTTTTTTCTGGGCCTGATATTTGCCCTTCTTGTCAGCGTACGATATACGGCAGTCTTCATCCGATTCCAGAAAGATTAGCTGTGCGATCCCTTCGTTGGCGTAGATTTTGACCGGTAGAGGAGTCGTGTTTGAAATTGAGATCGTCGCAAATCCTTCCCATTCCGGCTCAAAGGGGGTGACATTGACAATCAGGCCACACCGAGCGTAAGTTGATTTGCCATAACAGATGGTCAATATCCTTCGTGGAATCTTGAAATACTCGACCGTACGAGCCAATATGTAGGAATGGGGAGGAACCAAAATCGACTTTTTCTTTACACTGGTGAAGGACCGATCATCTTGATTTTTGGGATCAATTATCGAGCTGTTGACACCAGTAAAAATTTTAAACTCGTCAGCGATACGAAAATCATAACCGTAAGAGGATAAACCATACGAAATCCCCTTTCGCACCTGTTTAGAGGCAAACGGCTTGATCATATCGTGCTGGCGCGCCATTTTGGCGATCCATAAATCCGACTTTACTGCCATCCGTGTTTATACTCCGGCTATATAAGCCATGCGGCTTTTAACCGCGTTCAGCCGAATATAGTACGATATTGATGACAAATTGTCAAATGCTTTGAGGTTCTTCAACTTCCTTCTGCATTTCGACCAATTTGTCAATCGTGTAACGACGAAAGACGTCGGTTAAGGCATCCTGAGCCTCAGAAAGCAAGGTCTTCACGGGACAATCTTTCTTCTCACAAATATTGTCAGTGTGAAGGCATTTGGCAATCTGGTATCGGCCCTGAATCGCCTCCACGATCTCCATAACGCTTATATCCACTGCTGGCCGGGCTAGCGAAAATCCACCCTTAACGCCTCGGTGCGATCTAATAACTCCCGATTTAGTCAACGATTGAAAAATCTTGGCCAGAAATTTCTCCGGAACATCTTCAGACTGTGAAATTTCCGAGAGAGGGGTTATCTTCTCTGGTGCCTGACGCGCCAGATAAAGTATTCCAAAAATCCCATATTCTTCAGCTTTTGTAAATTGCATATCTCATACCTCATATACGGTTGTGAACCGCTTCCGGCTCGTTTACCGCTCAACTACTGTCGTGCATATTATAGTCCACGATTGTTTGAATGTCAACTTATTTAGTGCTTTTTTTCACTAATTCGGAGAAATAATGGCTGAAACCTGGGTGGAGAAAAGAGTCGTGAATCCTCTTAACTTCTTGTAACACATAGGCTGATAACTCCGGCGTATAAAATCTCGTATAATACATTCAATAATAAAGAAGGCTATAACTTGCCGGTGCGCCAATATCGCCGTATATTGCTGAAGATGGGTGTTGAAAAAGATAGAGGATATAATCAGGTTGAGTTGAAACAACCGGAAAAAATCTCTCGTCAGGCGTATGCTTCAGACGGTTCGATCTATGCCATTGAACCTCGTGAGGTTGTCGTTGCTCACAGCGAAGCAGAGGCGATTTCCGCTTTCCGGGCGGCTCTCAACTCTAAATTGGCAATAACGCCGCGTGGCGGTGGAACCGGGCTTGCAGGGGGCGCGCTTGGCCGGGGACTGGTCCTTGACTGTTCCCGCTTGTCGGCGATTGATCAGATATCTACTTCTGGTAAATTTGTCGATTGTCAGCCGGGGATAATCTATCGCGACCTGAATCAGGCGTTGGCCGATCATGATCTATTTTTTCCGCCTGATCCCTCGTCAGGGGATAGCTGTCAAATTGGTGGAATGTTGGCGAACAACTCTTCTGGTCCCCGGTCGATCAAGTACGGTTTGACATCACATTATGTTGAGCGGTTGAAAATTATTAACGGTCAGGGTCAAATTGTTAATCTCCGAAAATTTGAATTAGATTCTGAGGAGTGGAACAGCTTCGCCGGTCAGCATCCCGAATATATATCTATCCTGAAATTATTGAAGCAGAATACCGAGCTTATCAAGCAGGGCTGGCCTAAAGTTAAAAAGAACTCAGCTGGATACAACCTCCTGCAGGTTGTTAATGATCTTGATAGGGGTATGTTCAACCTCCCGGCTTTGTATGTTGGGTCGGAGGGTACTTTGGGCCTGTTTCTTTCCACCCGGCTCAGGCTGTTGCCCAGACCAGGGCGAGTGACCTGCTATCGTTTATTCTGTGGCAGTTTGGAATCGGCAGGGGAGGCTGTGGCACCTTTGTTGACGACTAACCCATCGGCACTTGAAATAGTTGATGGGGCGACCCTTGATCTGATCGGGAGGGAGCGTTTTAATATTCCCGCGACTGTCGAGGCGATGCTGATTGTTGAATATGACGATAGTGCGGCTGGGCCTGAAAGTCTCAAAAACGTAACCGCTCAGTTGGCTTTGCAATCACCCCCCGATCAGGCCAAAGATGAAACCGAACGGAATCTTTTGTGGGCCGCCCGTAAGGCGATAGTTCCGACGCTTTATAAGCATGATGCGGTCAATCGACCGCTGGCAGTAATCGAAGATGCTTCGTTACCGGTGGAAGCGTTAGTGGAGTTTATTAGTTGGGTTCGCTTACGACTTAAAGAAGAACATCTGACGTTTGGTCTGTTTGGTCACATTGGTGATGGCAATCTCCATATCCGACCCCTTTTGAATATCAACGATGCCGATGATTTTGCTTTGATGGAGCGATTATATCGTGAAGTTTACCAGCGTATTTTTGAATTAGGTGGTTCATCCACCGCCGAGCATGCCGATGGCCGGCTGCGCGCACCGGTTCTGAAACAACTGTATGGTGAAGAAATCTATGATATCTTCAAAAAGATCAAGACGGTTCTTGATCCTGAAAATCTACTGAATCCTGATGTCATCTTATCAGATAAGAAATTCACCGATGATCTTGATTACGAAAAAGTAAAACTGATCTGCGCCGCTTGCGGCAAGTGCAACGGATACTGCCCCGCCTTTGAAACGTATCGTCGGGAGGATATGTCGCCACGCGGGTGGTTGAGGATGCTCAAGTTGAGGCAGAACGATGGCGCGATGTCCGAATTTCTCTCCGCTTGTCTCAACTGTAAAAATTGCGAAACTGTCTGTCCGGCGGGAGTTGATATCGCTGGAGAGATTCTTGATTATCGGGCCGAATCACCCGACCGTACGGCCGGTCGAGTTATTTCAATCTTCGACAAACAGCCGATCTTTGAAACCTTGCTGAAAGTCGGCTCGCTGGCCAATTCTCTTACCGGATCGACTTTGGGTCGTAAGGTCACGGCTCGGCTCGGTCGTTCTAAATTTGGATGGGATGAGAATCTCAAACTTCCCCAACCAGCTTGGAGAAATTTGCGCCAACGGCACAAATCATTGGTGCCATCCAAAAGTTCTGCTTCCCCCTCCAGTGGTGTTGCTTACTTTCATGGGTGTGCTGATAGTTATTTCAAATCGCGTGTTGGTGATGCGTTGATCAAAGTTCTTAATCATTACAATATAGAGGTAACCCTTCCGGAGCAAAAATGTTGCGGCCTGCCGATGGAGGTGTATGGCCACAAAGATAATATGATTAAGAAAGCAAAATTCAATATTGACCGACTGATTGGCTTCGAGGCGATTGTTTTTTCCTGTGCCTCATGTTTGCATCGACTGGCCGAATACGATCAACTATTTGAGACCGGTTCTGAGTATTATGACAAGGCGGTCTCCCTCAAAGATAAGCTTTATGATATAAGCCAGTATCTGAACCATTTGGGAGTTGATCTACCGGGCGACGATCTGCAGGAAGAAATAGAAATCTCTTATCACCATCCCTGTCACCTGAGGGCGGCTGGTTTACAAGACGAGCCGAATGTTCTGTTAAATAAGATTGACAAAGTCAAACTACAGCATCCCGAGCGGGCCGACCGTTGTTGTGGCCAGGCCGGATCGCATGGATATATCAATTACCAGGCCGGCAAGCAGGCATTTTCTGCTAAGAAGACCGAGTACCAGAAGATGAAGGTAAAAATTATTACCTCAAGTTGTCCTTCATGTATTGGAAAAGTACAGCAGGAGATGGGAGAGGATGTCCGGGTCTGTCATCCGATTGAAATATTGGCCGACCTGATCGACGGAAAGTCTCTGTATGAAATCAACTGAATCAACAGGGATGATTATTATTTATACCGGTGACGGAAAAGGGAAGACGACCGCCGCATTGGGATTATGCCTTCGAGCGGTCGGGCATGGTTTGCGTGTCGGGATTGTCCAGTTTATGAAAAGTGATTGGGAGTATGGTGAACTGAAAAGCCTTAAACAGTTTCTGCCTCAGGTGACAGTCAAAACGTTGGGGGCCGGGTGCGTTGGAATTATGGGGGATGACCAACCGCTTGAGGTGCATAAGCAGGCCGCATCTGATGCCTTGAATGAGGCTAAAAGAGAAATGGTTTCTGGCAAGTATGATATTCTTATATTAGATGAGATCAACATTGCCTTGCATCTAAATCTACTTGATTTGCCGGATGTTGTGGATCTGTTGCAGGGGAAACCGGCTCAGTTAACTTGCCTCTTAACCGGTCGCTCGGCACCTGTAGAATTAATCGAGAGGGCCGATCTGGTGACCGAGATGATCGAGATCAAGCATCCCTTTCAAAAGGGGAAACTCTCGCAAAAGGGGATCGATTATTAATGTCTGACCAGCAAATGGCGAACGATCATAATAATCTGAATTCAAACAACATCCCACCGGTGGCGGTATTGGGTGGGTCTGGTTTTATCGGTTCCAGTTTGGTCATGAAACTCCTTCATGTTGGGGCAAAGATTAACCTGTTGACGCATCATGTGGAGCATGATCTGGTTTCGCCCCGCGGACAGTTAAAGTTTTTTGAGGGAGATATCAACAATCAGGAATCTTTGGAGGCCTGCTTTTCTGGTTGTGCGGCAGTTTTTCATTTGGTTGGAATCATTGCTGAAACGAAGCAGAATACTTTTCAGAAGACGGTCCTTGAAGGAACCGAAACGGTTGTTCGGGCGGCTAAAAAGGCCGGCGTAGGAAAAGTAATTTATCTCTCGGCTCTGGGAACCAATGTCAAGGCGCAATCGAAATATCATCGATCTAAATATGGTGCGGAACAAACGATCATCAAGTCCGGTTTGGATTATACGATATTCAGGCCGTCGGTAGTTTTCGGTCCGGGTGACCAATTTATAAATATGGTCGCCGGGATGATCCGTTCGTTACCGCTGTTACCGATCATTGGGGATGGTTTGTATAAATTGCAACCGGTTTTTTTGGAGGACTTGACATCGGTTATGGTGCTTAGTTTAAGTCGCACAGAATCGTCCGGGAAACTGTACGAAGTTGGTGGACCGGAGGCATTGACATATTTGGGAATTGTCGATATTATCAAGCAGGTTTTGAATAAAAAACGGTTGCACATACATCTACCAATGGGACTGATGCGTTTGGTGGCCTCAGTTTTGGAAAAGGTTTTATCTCCCGCTCCAATAACGGTCGATCAGCTGAAGATGATGAAGGCCGGTTCAACCTGCGATCACAAGATTGTGGAAAAACAGTTTGGATTGAAATTTACCCCTTTGGGCAAGGAGTTGCCCACATATATGGAGAGATCATAATGGCTCAAGAGAAAAACGAAGAAAAACATTTTGACATTGTCATTGTCGGTGGTGGACCGGGTGGACTGACCGCTGGTTTGTATGGTGCTCGCGCCAATTTGAAAACGGTTGTAATCGAAAAATATATGCCGGGTGGTCAGATTTTCAATACCGAAGAGGTGGAAGATTATCCTGGGTTTGAACATATCTCTGGAGCGGAATTGGCGACCAAGATGGCTGACCATGCCAAAAAATTTGGTTTGGAAATTATCTCCGACGAGGTGACCGAAGTAAAATCGGATGGGGATTTTAAGAAGGTTGCGGTTGGTGCTTCAGGGGTCAACTATGTTGGTAAAGCTATGGTTGTTTGCCCCGGCGGATCGGCCGTCTTTCTTGATGTACCTGGAGAAAAAGAGCTGACCGGTAAGGGCGTTTCGTATTGCGCAATTTGTGATGGTGCCTTCTTCAAAGATCAAGTTATTGCCGTCGTTGGTGGTGGGGATGCCGCCGTTGAAGAGGCGATCTTTTTGACCAAGTTTGGTTCCAAGGTTATCATCATCCATCGTCGGGATGAACTCCGAGCCCAAAAGGTGATTCAACAGCGGGCCTTTAAAAACCAGAAAATCGAATTCATCTGGGATTCGGTTGTTGAAAAAATTAATGGTGAGGCCAAAATTGAATCATTGAATTTGAAGAATGTAAAAACTAACGAAACGTCAACTCTTGATGTTGGTGCCTGTTTTGTTTTTATCGGGTTCTACCCCAATACTCAAATCCTTCCTGACGAGATCAAAACTAATAAAGAAGGATATATTGTTACCAATACCAGTATGGAGACGACAATTCCGGGTATCTATGCCTGTGGCGATGTTCGGGAGCAGTTGGTTCGTCAGATTACCAACGCCGTTGGTGATGGAACGACCGCCGCAATGGCGGCCGTTTACCGGATCGAAGCAATGGATGACTGAGCATTGTAATTAATTCTTAAGGAATTTCTGAAGGAAACATATCATAGTCAAAAAAATGGTGGGGTGAATCCCCGCCATTTTTTATGCAATTCAGATGTCAATTTGTTTCAAAACTTCATTCAAACAGGCTCTGAAAGTTCCGGTATGGACTGTTTGGAAATGATACAATGATCCGATAATCTTAGGATGTTCAGCACGAATTTAAATTATGACGTAAATATCCCCTCGCAAATGTAGGAAAAACGGCCAGTCTCTCAATTGTGTATAGAATTCAACCTTTAAGTTATTGCCAATCTGCCGATATCTTGGATAATAATGGAGAAATGAAAACGGCATGAAATTAAGAATTCCCGGAATATTATCTCGAATCTCATTTCTGGTAATTATAAACTCCCTGTTTATTTTTGCCGTTTTATCCTATATCAGTTTTGATAATGAGGAGTCATTCCGCGAACGACTCCTGGCCCGGCACGTATCCGGCATGGCCCGGTTTTTCACTCTTGAACTTGCCCATCATATCCAATCGTCTGACAGCGAACATCACGACTCTGGTTCTGACAACCTTCTTCATCTTTATGGCAATGCAAAGGAAATGATTGTCGGTCTGGCTGGGGTGACCGTTTTGAAACTGGAAAACAGCTCAAGTGAGTATCTGGTTGTCTTCTCACAATATCGCCCGGATCTTTCGGATATGGTGCAAACTCTTCAAACCAGAGCGGCGTTGGAATATCTACCTAATCAAAATTGTAGTCAGCCGCCGCTTGATCCTGAAGAGAGCCGATTTTCCACAATCTACATTCCATATCAGGTCGGCGATGATGAATTTGCTCTGGCCGTTACATATATCCCGGATGAGCTTTTGCCGGCAAATTCAGAGTACCGCGAGACGATAATGGTTTTCTTTTTGATTATTACCCTTTTGACGCTGTTGATTATCAATCTGCTGTTTAAGAATTTTATTCGACCATTGCGTGACCTGATTGTTGGAATGGAATCGATGACCAGAGGAGAGAATAAATACCAAATCCAAAACGTCCGTCGGGATGAAATTGGCCGGGTTGCATCGGTTTTCAATAAGATGTCGGTTGGGTTGTGGGAGAAACAACGACAGGTTTTTGATTCGAACAAAAATCTTAAGGTTTTGAATAAGAAACTTACCGAAACGCTTCATAAACTTTCTGATGCCAATCGAGCATTAGTTGAATCGGAAGCGTTTTTGAGCAAGCTGGTCGGAAATGCTCCGTTTGCAATTATTGCCACCAACGATCGGGGCCAGATTCTAACCTTTAGTAAGTCGGCGGCGGCTACCTTTGAAACCGATCAGGAAGAGATTATGGGGAAAGATATTTTCCGTTTCTTCCCAATCAACCCGGACAATGTTCTGCCGGATAATCGAACCGATCAAACGGTTGCGGAATTGGAAATGATCTGTTGCAAACAGGGGGGCGAAAATTTCCCGGCTCTGGTTAACCGTGCCCCGATAGTCGATCAGAAAAACCAAATCTGTGCCTACCTGTTTATCATCCGCGACATCAGCGAATCACAAAGTTTCCATGAAATGTCGATATCAATTGACCGCATGGCGACGCGTGGTCGGATGGCGGGGGAGATTGCCCATGAGATCAATAACTATCTCGCCGTCATTCTGGGAAATGTTGAACTGTTGCCCCTCTTTTTGGCCAAGGGTGATCACGCCAAGGTTGATCAGAAGCTGGAAGTCTTACGTGAGACGGTTACCCGTATTCAGGCTTTTGGCGAAGGGTTGATGGGGTACGGCAACGAAGAGGCGGTTTTTGAACCGGGTGATTTGAATCAGATGATCGGGAATTTGGTCGCCTTCCTGAAACCACAGAATCGTTATGACAATATCCGATTCGAACTTGACCTGTCATCTGAAATTACGCTGGTCGAATTCGATAGTGGCCAACTGCAACAGCTCTTTGTAAATCTTCTCAATAATGCCGCCGATGCGCTCCATGAAA
>JAUUYJ010000055.1 GCA_030588275.1 Candidatus Zixiibacteriota bacterium
AAAATATCCGAGGGCGGTTCCCGGAACGATGAAGGCAAGCATGATAACCGCCGGGTAACGAAAGCTAAAACGATCAATCATCGTCCGGGCGACCACGATTATCAGTCATGCTTGGGATATTATTTAATGAGTATGAAATAGCAAGATAGCACAGCGTCGCTATTGCCATCAAGATGGCGAGCTTTGAAATTCGACCACCCAGGGTATCTGAAATAGCGATAATCCATGATTGAGATCGGCCAAGATAGACCGCAAAGCCGGATAGAGTTCCAGCCAAAAGAGATTTGATAAATATTTTCAGCACCGGACCCAATCGAATAGTTTCTACCCGTTTCGGCAAATTTACCAATAGCAGTCCAAAATTGACCAACCCACCCAATGCGGTCGCCGCCGCCAACCCAACAAACCCCCAGAACGGAATCAGGGCAAAATTCGCCGCAAGATTGACGGCAATCGAAATTATGGAAAAGCGCATCGGCCTGATGGAATCTTTGAGCGCATAATAAATCGGGGCGGTCACCCGAACCCCGGCAAAACCGATCAGCCCAATTGAAAACATTATCAGGGCACGGGAAGTATAAAAGGTGTCTGCCTCGACGAACTGGCCATGTTGAAATAAAAGAGCCACAACCAGATCTCCGGCGGTGATAAAAAAGGCGGCGACCGGAATGACCAGAAAAAAGCAGAGTTGAATCGCCCGATAAAAAGTTCGGTCAATTCCGGACAGGTCATTCTCCGCCGCATGGCGCGATGCTTTCGGTAAGGCCACCGTCCCCAGAGCAACGGCGATCATCCCCAAGGGGAGGTGCATGATTCGGTAGGAATAGGTCAGGTACGAAACCGATCCGGTCGCCATCATCGAGGCCAGGACAGTATTGACAAAAATATTTACCCGCCCAGCCGCCAAGCCGCCTATCATCGGGCCGATCAGCTTACCGATCTCCTTGAGTCGATCATTTTTTAAAACGGGTCGGAATTTAAATCTAAAGCCGAGCTTCAGTAGCGTCGGAATTTGAATCGCCAGTTGGCCAACGCCACCCAACAGAACGCCAATCGCAATCCCAAAAATCGGTCGTTCCAGAAGCGGGCAGATCAGAAAGGCGGCCGTTATGACGCCAACATTAAACATGGCCGGAGCTAAGGCGGCAACTCCAAATCGATCAAAGGAATTGAGGATCGACATTGCCAAAGCGGCCAGAGCGACCAAGAGCAAAAAAGGAAACATGATTGCCGTTAACTGACCGGTCAGTTCTAACTTGCCGGCAACTTCGGAAAATCCGGGGGTAATCAACTTGACCAAAAATGGAGAGAATAAGGCTCCGACCACGACGATCAGGCCAACGACCAGAGTGACAATTGAAAAGCAGATTTGAGCCAGGTAAAAAGCCCCCTCTTTCCCTCCCTCAGGACTGTTTAGCTCCCGCTTAAAAACCGGGACAAAGGCGGAGGACAAGGCTCCTTCGGCAAAAAGATCGCGGAGTAGGTTGGGAATTCGAAAAGCGGCAAAAAAGGCATCAGCCGCCATTGTGGCTCCGAACAGGTGAGCAAAGACCTGTTCCCGAACCAACCCCAGGAGGCGGGACAGAAATGTCCCCGAAGCAACCCGGGAAAATGCTTTTGTAAAACTTGTCTCAGAGGCCATTTAGTTTATTGACACGGTTCCGATAATTGTTATATTATGAGGCTTTGTTGAGCGAAATGAAAGGAGATTTTTTTGCCACATCACAAATCGTGTAAGAAACGGTTAAAACAGGCTGAGAAAAGTCGCAGTCGTAATGCCGGTGTCAAGACCGTTTTAAGAAAAACGATAAAAGAGGCTCGCGCTACGCTGGCCGAAGGTCAGGAAATTGATCTGAAAGAAACCTGTTCGATCATTGATCGAGTTAGTTCTAAAGGTGTTATTCATAAGAATAAAGCGGCCCGTTTGAAATCGCGTATGGCCAAAGCTGTCGCGCGTAAAAGCGAGTAGTTTTAGAAGAGATGACGGGCCAGCTTTAATAGGCTTGGTGCCGAAGAAAAAATTGATTTTATCATGACCGCCGGGTCAACCGATCCGGCGTTTTTCTTTTGGAGATAACGGTCGAGCTTTTGGACAACTGTTGTCCAGTCGTCGTCTGTGAATTTTCTTATAACCGGGTATAGATGTTTAAAGAATTTCAATTCCCGGCCCATCTGACTTTCAATTTGACGACGATAAGTAGATTGTAAAAAACTAAAATTATTGTTGGCAGCAATTGTTTCGGAAATTGCTTCGACTGCCAGTTGGCCGGAATGGAAGGCTCGTGCTATACCTGCTCCGGAAACCGAGTCGATCAACCGGGCGGCATCCCCAACGAGTAACAAATTATCTTTCCCCAACAGGTCGAAGCCGGAAAATTTGGGAACCAACCCACAGCTAACAAAATCGATCTTAAATTTGGGGAATTTCTCAACCAGAAATTGATCCAAAATTTGTTTAAGGTGAGTCGGGGTGGTCGAAGCTGGATTGAATCCGAGACCGATATTAGCCGACCGGTCTGATTTGGGAAAAACCCAGAGATAACCATCAGGCGAGTATCTCTCACCCAGATAAAATTCAATTTGACGCGGGTCGATTTCGATCCCGCTGACCCGATACTGGAGGGCCGATTCGGTCTGGCTCAAAGTTAGCGTCGTTGGCAGTCCAGCCATCCGACCAATTAACGATTCCACCCCATCGGCAGAAATTACATAATCGGCCCTGATAATTTTGGCCTGACCAGCGATCTCTATTTCGACTTCAGCCTGACCCTCTCCCCGGATATTTGGCTTAACCGATCTTACCACTGCCGAAGTCATCAGTTGCGCACCGGCCGCCATCGCCCGGTCAACCAGAGACCGCTCCAATCGGGGACGATCCAAGATATATCCAATGGTCCGGTCGGCAGTATGAGAAAAGCTGTAATCGGTGGTTAGGCAGGCGACGCGATCTATCGTAGCAGATATAAATTCATCTTGCGGCTTTAAGAAATTATGCAACCCTTCATATGATGTCCCCTCGCCGCAGGATAGCCGAGCACCGACCTCCTCATCCCTCTCAACCAGGAGAACATCCAAGCCCGCCTTAGCCGCCTTCCAGGCGGCGTATCCACCGGCCGGACCGGCACCAACTATCAATAACTGAACCGCCCTGTTCATGGTAAATTGTTGGAATGAGTAGGAGTAATTTTATCCCCAAACCCCAAAGCGGAAACGGGGCAAAATTTAATACATATTCGGCAGAGCGTACAACGACTATGATCAATTATTATTTTGATCGTCGATTGATGCAGAGCTGACTCTGGACAGACCGCCAGGCATCCGGAACATAACAAGCAATGGTTGTCATTTATCTCAAGCATAAAAAAACCCGGCCTTAATAAACTCAGACCGGGTTGATAGATCAAGTATTTTGGTTCTAATTATTAAACATGAAAACCGAACCATTGTAGTAGGCGGTGCGGTCAGAATGCATCCTCATCCTGATCAGCTGTCGCAAAAAAGATTCTTTCTCAGAAGATGAAACCGGCTCCCGCAATATTGCCAACGAATAATCTATACCCAATATACGACAGGGTTGATCAATACGCACCATCCCTTCCGGCAGGAGCATATTCCGATGGGCGATAGAGCCCAGCTCATCCAATCCGAAAATCGGGGGGAAAATAGCGGCAGATGCTTCGGGGTACGGGTCGAGACAATTGACATCTCCAACCGGTAGAATTGCGCGATAACCGGAGACGGCACGACTTATCATCTCTCCAAATTTGACATAGGTGTCAGCTCGAACAAGGTGGGAATCGGAATTGAAATTGAGTCTCAACCGGCTCTTATCCCGAAAAATAACCTCCGCCTGGTCCGGTTCCGGAAGACCAGACGGATTCTCCATGATTGTTATTTGCCGCGGAAAAAGTTTACAAAATTCTCTTAGATCCTGCGCCTGCCAATCTTCAACAATACGTTGCCAGGGGTGGGCCGAAACGGTATTGGGGTCGGCCAGTTGGACTGGAAGGTGAGAAACATCGGATTGCTTTATCGCCTCAAACAATGAGCGATCATCAAGCATCAGATATTTGTCACCCATTGGATAGACCAACAGCGGATTTCTGAGGCGAGCATCATTTTGGATTTCATCGGCCAGTTTGGCCGCCTTCTGTCGGGAGTAAGATTCATATACAAGAATCTGGTCAATAGAAATTATTTTGAGCCGGTCGATCATCAGTGTTTCCCATCTTAAAGTTCTTGATATCTCTCTAAGCAAAGGAAATGCCGGATTATCATTTATTACTATTTGTACCCGCCTAAAGCACAGCCTGTAGATTCTTGATTAGTATTGGGTTAGCGATGCCCAGCGGCGAATATTTAATAGGTATTCAAATATTAGTGAGATTCTGTCTCAGATTGGGAGCTGGTAGTGAGTAATTGTGCAACCGCTTGCCAGATGGATTTCCGGTTGCCGGATGGATTCCGGTTGCCGGATCGGATTTGGTTACTGAGTCGGCTCCGATTCCGATTCGGTTTTGGAGATGAACCGGTTGGAAGATTATTTAATACGGAGCTTCTTTATTACTTCACGGGTTGTAACTATTAATGAACCGCCGGAAGTTGAAAAGACACCTCGGGGCAAGTGCATCCCCCACAGTTCATACGTTTCCTGGTGGCGGATCATATTTTTGCCATCAGCCCGAAATAGATCGACGATCCCTTTGACGTGACGTTTATCTTTGGCAACGCTGTTACCGAGGTTATAATCGATTCCGGTCGAAATGAATTTTCCATCGGCAGATAACGATAACGAAGAGTACCATTGTTGCTCCTCTAACAGGCGGTACTGCCATTTTTGATCGCCGGTAATGAGGTCGAAGATTTCGAGCCATTTATTTGACATGACGACCAATATATTTTCGGCGACATTCATTTCAAAATCGACAATCGACAGTTCTTTGGTGGAGATTGTTTTGACCAGCTTTTCATCCTGATAGAGGCTAAATTTCCCCTGGAAGAACGCGCCCAGATAGCGATCATCCTGATCAAATTTATACTGGCTGGAAACCGGAATTGAAGCCAATTTTTCACCCAGCGAATCATAGACGAGCAGGCCGGCACGGGCCTGATCGATGATAAATTTTGCGCCGGAAGGTGAAATTTCCAAACCGTGCATCGCCTTCAGATTTAAAATATTGAGACGGTCGCCATATTGATCGTAAATATGCATACGACTCCCCCCCATCCCTTCAATCCCTTCCAGTCCAAAAATCATCCCCTGATTGGTAATCGTATAACTGTTTGCCGGTGGGTTATCAAGCTTCCATTTGAACTTTCCGGCTTGATTATAAAGAGACAGTTTAACCGTTTTTAAGCTGGTCGGAGACCGATCGGCATAGGTGACCAGAGCCAAAATCCGTCCATCCGGTGACAGGCTCGGTTTGACATTGTTCTTCAGGCTTTTTTTGTAAATCTGTTTTCCACGGGAGTTGTAAATGGTCAAATTGGGTCGATTATAAATGGCAAAATGGTCCGAGGTCTCCCCCAGAACACGAGCCTTCTTTTTTAGCGGAATCGAGAACTGCTTGGTCAGATCCAAAGCGGAGGCGGACGATCCCAAGAGCATTAATGAGGCAATAAACAAGGCTGTATATAACTTCTTCATCGGTCTTCCCGTCGTCACTGTTTCTCAGAGTTTATCTGTTTTTCATTTGGCCTTATGGCCGGAACCAACTATAGAGAACCATCATAAAAAAAATGGCCGCCGTTGGCAACTAATTATATTTTACTATTGAGGGGTGGAAATGGTTGCGTAAAACTTATGATTCAATTGGCCCTTGTGATCTTTGCAGGTTGCCGGGTGAAGGAGGGGTAAGGTCAAAATTTGCCAGCGTTTTGATTTTTATATTGGAGTTGGTCGGCATGGCCGGGATATCGTTGACCGAGCCAGCCGCCCGGTTTTCACCGGGGTCGATCCATTGAACCCGGATTTGGAACTCTTTGCAGAATTTCTCAACCTGCTTCAGAACCGTAACCATCCCTCCCTGGGCAACCGCTTTATTATTTACTAAATACATCAATTGCGGGAAATCGGTAAAAATATGAAGCTCTTTTTGGGAGAAAATATCCCGATTGTGTTCGGCAAAACGAAGGAAGCTCAAAAAAGAGATGATCTCCAGTTCCGATTTAGTCCCGGAGGCTGAACAGCGAAACAGCAGACCATATTCGGGGACGGCAAAACAGACAATTCCCTTGGTCTCATCATCCGACAGATGCCGTCCCGACACATAACATTTTATAATATCTTTCATCAGGAATTGATAGTGCAAGCATTATGCCAAAATTCTATAAGAAGGTAAATTGCTGGAACTGATTGGCGTTCAAGGCCCCATATGTTGCCGGCGGGCTTGATGGTGAAACCGGTTGCGCTTTAACTGACTTTTATTTCTCAAGAGATATAAGGAGCTTATCAGACAACTCTTCTGCTGGCCGGACATATTTTCCTTTGGCCAACGCCACGATTTCCCCATTTTGATTGATCGCCTTGCCTTCGGTCAGATATAGCGGCCCCTTTTGCCCGGTTAGCTCCCCTTCAAAACGAAGCTGATCGCCAATATAAACCGGCTGTTTGAAACGGATCGTCATCTCGGCGGTGACGACGTTAATATCCTGGGCCAGGATTGCCTTAATCATTACTTCATCCAGCATGGTTGAAGTAATCCCCCCATGAAAAATATCTTTATAACCGGCGTACAGCTCCGAGGCGGTCATCTCGCTGATCGCTTTGGAACCATCCCAATAGAAGCGAGCCTTAAGGCCGATTTCATTTTTTTGTCCACAGACAAAGCATCCGGAATATCTGGCTATCTCTTTCATGTCAGGCAAACTATGATCGCCAGATATTTTTGTCAACCGTAATTCATCACCCGATGTCACTTCAGATGTTCAGATTTATCCCAAGGTCGATATTAAATACCATAATAAAGCCCCGGTTGTAATAACCGAGGCTTTGTGAGGCTCATCATATGACACTTATTAGATAATATTGCAGACTTCGATTGTATATTGCCAGTCTGTCGTTCCGTTTCCGATGTTGACGGTTGCGGTTCCACTTGAGAAACTGGCCGTTGCTGTCCAGTTAGAGTTGCCACTACCAAAGTCAAGGTTGGTTTCATACGTGTAGGTATATCCGAGATCAAGAGAAAGAGAACCGGTATTGGGACAGCCGGTAATCCAAGCGCCTGAATTTTCAGAGACTGTGAAGTTGGTCATATCAACATCGAACGAATACAGTTCGGTAAAACTGCTATCAATACCGACAAAGACATTCTTCACCGTCGTCGTAAATGTACCGTTGATCGTGGCGGTCGTCTGGTCCAGATTGGTCAGAGTGAAGTCAGTACGACCGGCATAATCGGTGTGTGTCGTATTCTGATCAATCACGGTAAATGTCCAGTTGGTAATATTATGAATAAAATCAACAGTTCCGGTCGGATTCTGTTGGGCGACGCCATCGGTCTTATACTGGATCGAATCACGCAGTCGTGAAAAATAGGTCGTTCCGGTATAGGTGGCATAGACATAATTCCAGTCACCGAAATAAACGGCCAATAGTGAATCTGGATTGGCGTTGGGATCTGGTTCCACCGACGGTGGGGTCATATCGGCCTGGACCGAAGAGGTATCTCCCGGTGCCACCGAAAGTTTATTAAACCCCGACAAGACATCGGAAACGATGCTCGTCAGAACCGAATCAACCTGAGCTTTGACCGGAATAAATTCGGGATCGGTTAACTCCCCATATGTAATCGTGGGGCTTGTCGTTGTTTTGTCACTTGAACAACCGATGACCAAAGCCATCGAAAGAACTATTAACCCTGCCAGGGCGGTTAGCATGCCGAGCCTCATAACAGACAACTCCTTTCATAAGGAAAACGACCGCCCCGGATAAGGCCTTTATTCCATGACGAAGGTCATGATCGCCTTCTGGATGTGGAGTCTGTTTTCTGCCTCGTCAAAGACAACCGAATGCGGACCATCCATCACCTCGTCGGTGATTTCGCGTCCTCGCTCGGCTGGCAAACAGTGCATCACAATACAGTCAGCCTTGGCCTGCTTCAGGAGTTCATCGTTTACCTGATATTGTTTTAATAAACTTGCCTTTTCTTCAGCCTGATCTTTCTGGCCCATTGAGGCCCAAACATCTGTATAAATAACATCGGCTCCTGCGACCGCTTCTTTAGGGTCATCGGTCAACATAATCTCCGACACGCCAGCCTCTTGCGCTTTTTTCAAGATATCTTTATCGGGGCTGGTATCAGCCGCCGTTCCGATATGAAACTTCATCGGGATCAGGGAGGCCAAATTGAGCCAGGAGTTGGTGATATTATTGCCGTCCCCTACGTAGGCGATTTTAAAATCGTCACGACGACCTTTGTGTTCAATCAAAGTGTAATAATCGCCAAGAATCTGGCAGGGATGGGTCAGGTCGGTCAAGCCATTGACGATCGGAACGTCGGCATGTAAAGCCAGCTGTTCGACATCGTCGTGGCTGAAGGTTCTAATCATAATCGTCGCCAGATAGCGGGATAAAACCTTTGCGGCATCTGCAATCGTTTCCCTTTTGCCCAATGAAATCTCTTTTTCGGTGATATAAAGGGATTGCCCGCCGAGTTGGAAGATCCCGGTCTCAAACGAAATGCGAGTTCTTAGTGATGCTTTGTGAAAGATACATCCGACCGTTTTACCGGCATACGGCTTAGGGGCTATTTCCCCTTTTTTCATCCGGTCGCAGAGGTTGAAAACCTCGTTGACTTCGTCCGGCGTCAAGTCGGTGATTTGAACAAATGATCGGGCCATGATTTTATCTCCTTTGGAAAGAGGCCAAAATTCCTTTGAAATAACAGTCCTATTGACTAAAGTCAAGGGAAAGTTACGCCTTGAATTCGATAGTGGTGGTGAGGAGTCTGGAGGATGGATTCGAGGCTGAGTGATTACGACCCGTTTTAGTTGACATCATATTATTCAGTCAATTGTATGGGAATGTCATCGGTCGTTTGAACCTCGACCACAGGATCAAGATATAATATTTTGGGGAAGGGAATAAGATGAGCAACAGATCAAAAGTTACATTTGTACTGGTGGCGATTTTAATGGTCGCCCTGGCGGTTTCGGCAACGGCTGAAACCAAGTTTAGCTACGATGGACAAATGAGAATCAGGGATGAAGCTGACCTGAAGTCAACCGACTCGGTTCGTCATGGTAAACTGTTTTCTGATATGAGAACCAGGTTGGGACTTAAGTTTGAACCGACCGAACTTGTTTATGCCTACATTCAGTTTCAGGACTCACGTCGATTGGGATCAAACTCAGGCGGCTTAGGATCAACTTCAAATGTCGATCTGCATCAGGCCTATTTTGTAGTTAACGAGTTCATCTGGAAGAGTTTGACATTTAAGGGTGGACGATTCGAGTTAAATTATGGCAACCAACGGGTCTTTGGAGCGGTTGGCTGGCACAACATTGGTCGTAGTTGGGAAGGTGGACTTCTTTCCTATGCCAAAAATGATTTCCAGATCGATTTCTTCGGACTGAAAAAAATGGAGATGGACGACACCGGATACAATCGTGATTTTGATATCGGTGGTATTTACGCCAAATTCAAAAAAGCCAAAATTGATCTTTATGTTTTTGGCGAAGTCAATGCCGACACGACCGGATATACACAGGAAAAGTTACAGCGAGCTAATCTCGGCGCATACTATGCCAACACATTCGATGCTATCGACGTTACCGTCCAGAGCCTTTTTCAAGTTGGCGAAGTTGCCCGTGATACTCTACCGGATAGTCTAATTCTTGATATTTCTGCCTTTATGTTTGCCGCCGAAGTTGGTTACAAATTTGAGGGTGAATCGAAAACCCGGTTTGCCTTAGGAGTTGATTACACTTCCGGTGATGATGGAACCGATTCGACCAAGTATAAAGCTTTTACCAATGCCTACTACACCGGTCATAAATTCCGCGGCTATATGGATTACTTTGTAGCATCCCCAACTCATGGTTTGATTGACCTGATGCTTCGCGGCTCCGGCACAGTCGCCCCCAAATGGGTTGTCAAGGGTGACATCCATTACTTCAAGGCGGCTGAGGAATACGCCAGCAAATCAGACACTGCCGCGATTCCTGAGATGACGACCAATATCGGTATCGAAGTAGATTTGGGATTTGTGCATAAAGCCTCCAAGGGTGTTTCGATTATCGGTGGGTTGTCGTTCTTTGTTGCCGATGAACATTTCGCCACAGCTGGTGACGACCGCAACACCGGTGTTTGGTCTTATCTAATGACGGTTGTGAATTTCTAATATGTGAAAATTATATTTTTGTGTGGTTGATAAATGCAATATGACAAGGTGAAGAGAATGGAGATGAAAATGAAAAAAAGTGCATTATTTCTCGGGGTTATTATGCTTTTGGCCGTCTCCCCGGTTTGGGCGGTCCTGGGCGAAGAGTCGGCATCATGTATTGAGTGCCATCAGGACGAAATGCCCGGATTGGTTGGCGAGTGGGGCGCATCGCAACATTTTGCCGCCGATATTGGTTGCTATGAGTGTCACAAAGCGGAGGCTGGAGATGCCGATGCTTTTGAGCATAACGATTATATGATTGCAACGATCGTATCTCCCAAGGATTGCTCCCGTTGTCACGAGACTGAGTTTAACGAATTTAACCAGTCACATCATGCCGATGCTGGAAATATCCTCGGCTCGCTCGATAACGTTCTGGGTGAAGTTGTCGAAGGTCCGGCCGCGGCGGTTAGTGGCTGTAAGCAATGCCACGGTTCGATTATCAAAGTAAACGATGATGGCACTCTTGATGCCAAGACCTGGCCCAATACCGGTATTGGCCGTTTGAACCCTGATGGATCAAAAGGATCATGCTCTGCTTGCCACAGTCGCCATTCCTTTTCGTCCAAGCTGGCTCGTCAGCCGGAAAATTGCGGCAAGTGCCACCTCGGACCGGATCATCCTCAAAAGGAAATCTACGAAGAGTCGAAGCATGGGATTGCCTATTATGCCCATAAAGACCGGATGAATCTTGACAACCCTTCA
>JAUUYJ010000271.1 GCA_030588275.1 Candidatus Zixiibacteriota bacterium
AGCATATAGATTCTTAAAAGAACCGACACGAAGATGGAAGGAGACAATATCTTTGGTAGATCTAAAATCACCATCCAACTCAAACAGATCGGGATCCAGATCGGAACCTATATTTCTCATCCAGCCCAAAGAGAAGCCGACGGTATGACCTTCTATTGCAAAGTAAGGATTGATGTATCCATTTTCTGCTGGACCAAGCAAAGCAATTGGATTTCCCAATATCGATTTGGAATAGGAGTCGGTCGAGAGATGCCCGCCCCTGATTCCAACGACAACCGGACCATCAGGGTTTGGTTGGTACGCGACCTCTCCTCCAAAATCGGAATACTTACCGGTATGGACATCCTCCAGAGTGCCGTTGCAGGTTCTAATAATGGTCGCATATTCACCCTGACCACCAGCCAGCTTCATCCTGATTTGAGCCGTTTCGGAATCGTCGAAATAATACCCAAACGGTACAATTGCAATTATTGAAAGACACAGAATATTTTTTAGATATCGCACAACTGCCTCCCTGCACTTGCCGACCGAACTGCCTAATCCTCCCGATGCGCCTACTTTATTTCGGCCAGTCTGTTTTTTAAGAACTCAATCGGAACCACCGGACTGGGATCAACCTGATTGAGAATAGCCAAATAATAACTGAGATAATCCCCCAGCTGTATCAATGAAAAAATCCGTTCGATCCGATTATCCCCGGATGATTCGAGCTCAATCAGATCATAATTATTCTTGGCAAAAAGTTCGCCGGTTATTTCCATGCGAGCTTTCACGCGACTATAATCTTCGGTATCGCGGAGATAAATGATCGTCAGGATTTTTCGGAAATGATCCGCCTTATCCCACCCAACCAGTTCGTTGTGGTTCATCTCCGGAAATTGGTTGTGGTAGGCCGGGACTTTTGCATTTTCGCATATCTGCCCTTTGATTCGGGTGCCAACCGCATCAAAATTATCCGGGCCGGTATAGATCACCGGTATCCGATCTTTTAGCTTTCCGGCCAGCTGTTTGGCGAAATTGGCTTCGGTCGGATGCTCCCGTTTGAGCACCTCTTGATTTTTCTCAAGCATGGTGGCACAGTTTGAAAACATGGTTGCATCATATTCGGACAGGCCAATCTGGTTCAGAAAAAGCATTAGCGGAACAAAGGAGTAGGCCAAAGCGGCGCGCGGTTGCAAGGAACTGTCCGGAATGGTTATGACCGGAATGCTGTGTTCCTCAGCCATCTGGCCCATCTGCCCGCCGGTTGTGATGGCAAACAGACGACATCCTTTTTGGCGCGCCTGACTAAAAGCCGACATCGTCTCTTCGGTATTACCGGAGTATGAGGAACCGATAACCAGTGTCTGGGGACCGGCAAAACCGGGTAGATAATAATTGCGGCAAACGTGAAACGGAACCGGAAGTTTGTCGGCTAAAACCGAACGAGCCAGATCACCACCGATTGCTGATCCACCCATTCCGCACAAAATTATATTTTTTATATCATGATAATCTTCGGCGGTCGCTTGAATGTCATCCCCAAGCAGGATCGCCTTGCGCATCTGGATTGGGAAATTGGCTATTGCTTCGTACATCTGGCCCGGATCAAGCTGTCTCATCTGGTCAAGGTCATCACACCGGTTCATTTCAGCCAAGCTCCTTTTTTCTGCGATTTGATGTAATCGTACGCTTCGGCCAGGGCCCGAGAAACCTGATAGGCGGTTGATAGACGAAGTAAACGAGAGGTAAATCGTTTGGCATTGATATAGCTAATTCGAGAGATCCAGTCGGCCATCGCCGGAAGTTGGGTCGGGGCCATTGACAAAACATCAACCCCAAGACCGACAAAAAATGGGGCCATTGTCCGGGACCCAGCCATCTCACCGCAAACCGAAACCGGGATTCCAATATCGTGCGCGGCATGAACGGTCCGTTGAATCAATTTCAAAACCGACGGATGATGCCCCATATAATAATTAGTGACTCGATAATTGCCACGATCAGCCGCCATTGTGTATTGGATCAGATCGTTGGTTCCGATTGAAAAGAAATCGACCTTTTCGGCCAGATAGTCGGCCGCGATCGCCGCCGATGGAACCTCAATCATGATCCCGACTTTTATTCCTTCATCAAACTCTATCCGAGAACGACGTAGTTCCCGCTTGATTTTCTCGATGATATCCAATGTCTCCATAACTTCACCTTCATCAGAAACCATTGGAAGCAAAATTTGCAGGTTACCCAGAGTTGAGGCTCTAAGCATCGCCCGCAATTGATTTTTAAATAGCTTCGGCGTTTCCAAAAGGACGCGCAGGCCACGCCAACCCATCGCCGGATTCTCTTCCACAATATTGCCAAATTCAGCCGCATATTTATCCCCTCCAAGATCGAAGGTGCGAAGGGTTACTTCCTCGGGATAAAACTGATTGGCGATTTCGGAATAAACCTGAAACTGTTCCTCTTCGTCAGGGAATGACTGCTTACTAAAATATAAAAACTCGGTTCTGAATAGTCCAACCCCAACTCCAAGGCGGCTCAGGTGACTATCAAGCGGTCCCGGAATTTCCAAATTGGCCGCCAAGGTAACCTCGCGTCCATCGGTGCAGATCGGTTCAATTTTTTTGGTGCTGGATAAAACCGCAAACGGTTGGGACCGTTTGCGCAAACGAATTCTTCGGAAACTGCGCCAGGTTTCATCATCCGGGTTCAGGATGATCTCTCCGTTATTGCCATCTATAATCAGGTTATTCCCAGTGATGACGCGATCCCCATCATTCCATTCGCCGGTGACAGCCGGAATACCGAGAGAGCGGGCAATCAACCCCATGTGAGAAGTCGGCCCCCCTTCCAAAGTCAACAAACCGGCCAGATTTTTCTTGGCACAAGCCATAATCTGTCCCGGACTGAAGATGCGACCAACCAGTATCGTCGGCGATTGGAACCCCAGGTCATTTTTTTCTCCGACACCGAGCAGGAAGGATAGAATCCGCTCTGAAACGGAACGAATATCATAAACCATCTGCCGCATGTACGGATCGCGCGATCCTTCGAGTGACTTCAAGGTATCGGCCAGCGTCTCTTGATAGGCAAATTCGGCATTGATTTTTTCGGCAGTTATCCGGTCGGCGACAGTTGACATAAATTGTTGATCGGAGGCGATCAGTATCTGAGCGTCAAAGATATTGGCCCCATGCTCTCCAATCGCTTTGACCGCTTTGGAACGAGCCGTTTTTAGTTCGGCAATCGTTTTATCGGATGCTTCACTAAGACGACCGATCTCCTGCTTAATTTTGGAGACAACCACAGCCCGGCGAACCACCTGTAACATCGGATCGCGCAGGACTTGCGCTTCCCCCATGCCGATCCCACCCGATACCGGCACTCCTTTGATAATTATATTTTCTCCACCCATGTATTTTTATACCCTTATTTGGTTATCACGGCGAGATTATCATGGTTGGCTTCGTTATTTTTTACTTCTAATACGTGTCTCTGAATTTTTCTTTAAACAACTGGGTTATTTGGCGCACTGCATCTTTCTCATCTTCTCCATCGACCGTCAAAATCAATTCCGATCCGAATTCGGCCGCCAGCGCCATGACCCCCAACATCGATTTGGCATTGATGGTCATGTCACCTTTGGTTAAACTAATTTCCGATTTAAATCGCGTTGTCAATTTGACGACCTGTGCCGAAGGACGGGCATGAAGCCCCAGC
>JAUUYJ010000307.1 GCA_030588275.1 Candidatus Zixiibacteriota bacterium
AATTACCTGATAACCGAAGGCATCAAGGAAAAGCATAAAATGAAGCATGTCATTATCGGAAATGGAGTGGCCGGGATAAATGCCGCCGGACAGATTAGAAACCGTGACAAGTCGGCTGAGATCACAATTATTTCAAAAGAGTCGGATCACTTCTTCTCCCGAACCGCTTTGATGTATCTCGCCTGTGGACAGCTTAGCGAAACCGATATCGAGCCTTTCCCCCGCGATCATTACCAACGGATGAATTATAATCGAGTTCGTGGTGAGGTGATCGGTATTGACTCCCCAAATAAATCGGTCGTGTTGGCGAATGATAAAAAAATTGATTACGACCGACTCTTGATCGCCTCCGGATCAGTTGCTCGGATGGCTGATTGGCCTGGGATTGATTTGGATGGTGTCTGTAATTTTGTTACATGGCAAAATTATGAACGGTTGGCCGAAGAGATGAAAACGGCCAAAACTGCGTGCGTTGTTGGGGGTGGGTTGATTGGTATTGAAGCGGTCGAAATTCTTCTTAAGGCTGGTATCAAGACCCATTTTATTATCCGCGAGGAATGGTTTTGGCCGATTGCGATGGACCGGTCCGAGGGCACGATGATCGCCGAGCATATGGAGAAGCATAACTGCCACCTGCACCTGTCCACCGAGATGACCGAACTGGTAGGTGATAACGGTCGTCTGAAAAGCATTGTTTTAAATAATGGTGAGACGATTGATTGCGATCTGGTTGTGGTCGCTATCGGCGTCGTCCCTCAAACCGGATGGTTGAAAGAGAGCGGTCTTGAGATCGACCAAAGCGGTGGAATTGTCGTTGATCAGTTTCTCAAGACTAACCTCCCTGATGTTTACTCAGCCGGTGATTGTACATCGGTGGTTTGGTTCAACGGGGTTCGTCGTCCGGAGCAGTTGTGGTACACATCACGCGATCAAGGCAAAATCGCCGGAGTTAATATGGTTGGTGATGAGTTGTCGTATAAGAGGAAAACTTTTTATAATTCGGCCAAGCTGTTTGACATCGAATATACCACCGCTGGTTATGTGAATTTCAATTTTGACGGAGAGAAAAACTGGTATCAGCAAGAAGCGGGGACAAACCATTCGGAGCGGATAACCTATTTGCCGGACGAAACGGTGGTTGGGTTCAATATGCTTGGTCGTCGCTGGGATCATACAATACTGGTCGAGTGGGTTGATCAAAAGAGAACACTTGGTTGGGTGCTTGACAATCTGTATCGGGCTAATTTTGACGAAGAATTTTATCCCAAATTCAAAATTTTGGAAAAGATGTAAGACACGGAGCCACTATGCAAGCCGGACTTTTGACAACATATAAAAACAGCTCTCAGAACCGAGGCAGTACAGCCTGGGTTATTGGTCTGTTGCTCTTTGCCTTTTACATTTTAATATATTTTACCGAGGTTATTACGCCGTTTGCACAATTGCTTGGTCTGGCCGGAAAGTGGAACCTGTACGGCTGGCTCTATACCATTGCGATTGTCTCCGGTGGTATCTATTTTCTCACGCGCCACGGTAATAGCCGATATCAAAAACTTCGGACGTTGTCTTTAATGACGGTTCAAGTAGTTTTTGCCTTTTCTCTGCCGATGGTGATGGAGTTTTTTGGTTCTAAGTCTTTTGTCTTTTCGATCTTCTGGCCGCTTAAGATGGAATACCTTAACCCCAACTATATTTTTGATTATCCGGTGTTGCTAGTGCTGTATGCCTTTTTGGGTTCATTGGTTTTGGTTCCTCTTATGACCTATTTTTTTGGCAAGAGATGGTACTGTTCGTGGGTCTGTGGATGCGGCGGTTTGGCCGAAACAGCCGGCGAACCGTTTCGACATTTGTCGAACAAGAAGCCATCAGCCTGGAAATTTGAAAAGATCTCGATCAACTTTGTTTTTTTGATGGCTGTCGTGACGACCGCTTTGGTTATGATTAACTGGGGTTTGGGACATGAAGTGGCGGGGCAGTTTGTACCGCTCTATCCAACCTTCTCGGCAATTGTGTTCAAGGTTCAGGGGATCTACGGGATGTTGATCGTGGCGATTCTGTCTGGTGTGATGGGGGTCGGTCTCTATCCATTTATGGGTAGCCGGGTTTGGTGCCGGTTCTTCTGTCCGTTAGCCGGATTGATGGGATTGATTCAGAAATTTGGCCGATTTCGCATAACGGTCAAGGATGATATGTGCATCTCGTGCGGTAACTGTTCCGCCTATTGCGAGATGGGGATTGATGTTAGAATGTATGCACAAAGCAATCAATCGTTCAAACGGGCCGCCTGCGTGGGGTGTGGTATCTGCGCTCATGTTTGCCCGCGTGGAGTGCTTAAGCTTGAGAATAAAACGGATGAGGCTCCGATATTCTTATCCACGAATATCAAAGCGCTTGATCTGTAATTATAAAAGAGAAGTGAGAGGTCGGTTAATGCGAACGGTACTGGGAAATTTAGTATTAATAGTTTTTCTGATTGGTTGCACCACAGCGGAAACTCAGGATAAGAGTTTGAGCAATAATTTTGACCATACTTACGCTGAGTATGCGATCCTGCTTAAGGCATACGTGGCCGATGGTTTGGTCGATTATGATGGCTTGAAGTCTGATCGAAAAATACTGGACAGGCTAATTGATCAAATTGGAAGTGCCGATCTGTCGGACCGCTCTGAAAAAGACAAACTGGCCTTTTATATTAATGCCTACAACATCATCACGCTCGTCTCGATAGTTGATGCTTACCCGGTTAAATCGATTATGGACATTGATGGCGTCTGGGACAAGAAGAGTTGGCATGTGGCCGGTCGAAAATTGAGTTTGAACCAAATTGAGCATGAGATTTTGCGCGTTGAATTTTCCGAACCACGCCTCCATTTTGCGATAGTCTGTGCCTCAATCGGTTGCCCTCCATTGGCTGGGACACCATACATTGCGGACGCACTTGATAAACAGTTGAATGATGCGTCAGCAAATTTTGCGTTGAATACAGACTATAATCGCCTCGACCCAT
>JAUUYJ010000093.1 GCA_030588275.1 Candidatus Zixiibacteriota bacterium
AGCGGTGAGAGTGCCTACTCTGACGATGAAATATACCGACGTATCGAAATGGATTTATCACGGCTTGAAAAAATCGCCAATCGATTTGGAAAAATCGGCTCCCGTCCCAAGCTGGAACCGGTTGAGATCAATCAGATAACCGAAGAGGTGGTAAATTATTTTCAGGAAAGATTGCCACATGGGGGGCAGGGAGTTCGTTTGGAATTCAAACCGGGTGAGGTACTGCCGGTAGCGGTTAATCATGATCTGTATGTCTGGGTTGTCGAAAATTTAATCAAAAACGGCCTTGAAGCGGTTGATGCTAAATCTGGTATCATCGAAGTGGCGACCGGCATGGCCGGGATGGGGAAAGCGGTTACCATAAGCGTATCTGATAACGGACCGGGGATTTTACGGCGTGATGCGCGCCGGATATTCAGGCCGGGATACACAACAAAAAAACGAGGTTGGGGGTTGGGGCTCTCGTTGGCCCGAAGAATCATCCATGATTACCACAAGGGAAGCATCGTTCTGCAAAAAGGAGATCACCTCGGCGGAGCCGCCTTTGTTATTTTCCTGCCTGCTCTAACCGTGACGAACAACGATAAGGTAAGCTCTTAAATGAAGAAACAAGCGCACAGAATTATTTGGGTTGATGATGAGATTGATATGCTGGCGGCCCACATATCTTTTCTTGAGCAAAAAGGGTTTTCCGTAACCGCCTGCTCCTCAGGTGAAGATGCTATCGAAGCGATCAAAACCTCGGAGTATGATCTGGTCTTACTGGACGAGATGATGCCGGGGATGGGTGGGCTGGAAACGCTTGAATCGATCAAGGAGATCCGTTCCCATCTACCGGTGGTGATGGTAACCAAGTCGGAAGAAGAATCTCTGATGGAGGATGCCCTGGGGAAAAAAATTGATGACTATTTGACCAAGCCGGTTAATCCATCGCAGGTTCTGATGGTTATCAAAAAGCACCTTCAACAGAATAAAATCGTCACCGGCCAGTTGGGGCGAAGGTACATCGCCGACATCAACCGGATGAATATGGCTATCGGTTCGGCTAACAAATGGAGCGATTGGGTTGATGCTTATCGTCTTCTATGTGAGTGGGATTTGGAACTAAGCCGCTACCATGACGACGCCTTACTCGATACCCAACGGGGGATGCGTAAAGACTGGGACCTGCAATTTGCTCGCTATTACGAAAAGAATTACGAAAAGTGGGTTAATTCCGATCCCAGCAAAAGGCCTCCATTATCATGCGACATCCTTGATCGGGTTGTCAAGCCGCGTTTGATTGATGGGCAACAGGTTGTTTTTATTGTCATCGATTGTATGCGTCTTGATCTGTGGATGATGCTTGAAGATCTTCTGTCCGATATGTATCATTTCGAGCATGAGTATTACTTTTCAATTATTCCATCGGCAACCCCTTTTGCCCGCAATGCGATTTTTTCAGGACTGTTTCCCAACGAAGTGTCCAAGCTGTTTCCTGATGACTGGAAAGCTTACCCGGATGATGAAATCTCGCGCAATCGACGCGAAGGGGAACTGATCAAAGGATGGGTCGAGAGGAATAAAATTAATCTCAAGAATGGCTCTCAGTATCTCAAAATCCTGAACGCTCGCGCCAGTCAGGGCTTACCCAAGAAGATCGAAAGCTTTTTGTCCTCGCAATTGGTTTCTCTGGTTGTAAATTTTGTTGATGTGCTGACGCATGGTCGTTCATCCAATGTTCTTCTCAAGGAGATTGTCCCGGACGAAGCGGCCTTTCGTGGATTGATGCGAACCTGGTTTGAGCATTCTACCTTGTACGATACGATGCGGATGCTGGCCAAAAAGGATGTCACCGTCGTCATAACCAGCGATCATGGATCGACGTTGTGCCAAAGGGGGACGATTGCGCACGGCAAAAAAGATACCTCGACAAACCTGAGATATAAATATGGTGACAACCTCAACTGCAATCCCAAAGAGGCGATCCTGATTAAAAACCCGGATCGTTACAAGCTCCCCACTTTTACTATGGGAACGACCTACATTATTGCTCGCGAAGATTTCTATTTTGTCTATCCGAACAAATACAACGAATACCAACGACAGTTTCAGAACAGCTTCCAGCATGGCGGAATATCGATGGATGAAATCATCTTGCCGGTGGCGATTCTGCGCCCTAAAAGATAACATGGTTGATCTGATTTTTGACAAAGAGATAATAAGCGGTTCGCTTGAAGAGACCGAATCGTTGGCCGCTCAGTTTCTTAAGCATATCTCACCCTCGGCGATTGTCGGACTGTACGGACCGCTTGGGGCCGGCAAAACAACTCTGGTTCGATTTATTGCATCCCCAGCCGGGGTTGATCCGGACGATGTCAGCTCTCCAACATTTACTTTGATAAACGAGTACCTTGATGGGAGTGTACCGATCTACCATTTCGATCTGTATCGCCTGGCCGACCCGTCTGAAATGTACGGCATCGGAGCGGAGGAGTATTTTTCCAGAACGGGTATTACTTTGATCGAATGGGCCGAAAACGGAGGACGGTATATTCCGGCCAACCGCTTTGAAATCCACCTCGATATCGTTGATCAACAAAAACGGCGCATCAAATTTATCAGGAGAATCGGATGATAACCTTAGGGATTGACAGCTCGACCGACATTTTGGCAATTGGTCTGGCCGATTCGAATATAATTCTGGGTGAAATGAAATCTGAAGCTCTGCGTGACCATGCTTCACGTATCATGCCGATGATTGATAATCTGCTGACCGAATGCGGACTTGATAAAAATCAATTGGAGGGGCTTGTCATATCGATCGGCCCTGGCTCGTTCACCGGACTCAGGATCGGAATGGCTGTTGCCAAAGGGGCGGCGTTAAGCAGGAACCTGCCGCTATTGGGGATATCAACTTTCGAGTTGGTTTGTCAGCGGGTCCAAAAACGGTATGACAGATTTGGGCTTGTTTCGGTTTCAAGGCGGGGTGAGTTTTATATCTATCAGTCAGACTCCGACAGCTTTGAAAAAGAGAAAATGAGTTTAGTTAGCGATTCCGGGTTGATCAAAATATCCGCCGATCTGACGCTCGGGGTTATCGGTCGCAAGCCGGAAAATTGGGATCAGATCGCACCGCTGAAGATTGACGAAGAACTTCTCACCGTTTCGGGTGGGGAAATTGCTTTATTGGGGAGTGGGCGGTTGGCACAAGGTGAGCGGGACGACCCGGCGACTCTGGAGCCTTGGTATCTGGCCTTATCTCAAGCTGAGATTAATTTTGGCCGCCAATGATTTCTACATCAGGGGGATGACCGAAGGCGATCTACCAGCTGTAATGATCCTGGAAGAGGATCTGTTTACCGATCCCTGGCCAGAGTCGGTCTTTCTGGAAGATATCGCATCCTCATTCAGCCATCCGCAGGTGGCGGAGTTGGATGGTCAATTGGTGGGGTATGCAATTCTTTGGGTAGGGGTTGAGGAGGGGCATCTGACCAATATAGCGGTCAGCCAAAAATTCCAGCGGAAATCTATTGCCAAGCGGCTTTTATCATTTATCTTAGGGCTTGCGACTGATCTCAAGCTGAGACAGGTTTTTCTCGAAGTGAGGCCATCTAATGAAGCGGCCATAAAGCTTTACGAGAATTTTGATTTTGACCAGCTTGACGTGCGGAAAAATTATTACAGAAATCCGCCCGAAGATTGTGTCGTTATGCGCCACATGATCGCAAGTGGAAACAGCGGAAGAGAAGGCGAATAATATGGATTGGTTTAGAAAAACGAAAGCCGGGCTGGTCAGCCAGCAGAAAAAAGAGATCCCCGATGGCCTCTGGACCAAATGTAAAGGGTGTTCGGAAGTAATCTATTCGCGCATTCTGGAAGAGTCGCTGTGGGTCTGCCCCTCATGCAACTACCACTTTCGCATCAACGCCAATAAAATTATCAAACTTCTGTTGGATGATGGCCAACTGGAACGGTACGATGAGAATCTCAGTTCCCTCGATCCGCTGAAATTTCGTGATTCAAAGAAATATACCGACCGGATCGTTGCCTCCCAGAAAAAAACCGGCGACCTTGATGCGGTCATCTGCGGGCTTGGTTCGATAGATACGGTGCCGGTATCGATAGCGGTGATGAATTTTGATTTTATGGGTGGCTCGATGGGATCGGTCGTTGGGGAAAAAATCGCTCGGGCAATTGAGCGGTCGATTGATCGGGAAATCCCTTTGGTTATTGTCTCTTGTAGTGGCGGGGCCCGGATGCAGGAGGGGATACTGTCTCTGATGCAGATGGCTAAAACATCCGCGTTGTTGGCAGTTCTGGCCAAGAAAAAAATAACTTATATCTCTGTTTTGACCAACCCGACCACCGCCGGAGTGATGGCTTCTTATGCTTCGTTGGGTGATATTATCATTGCCGAACCCAAGGCTCTTTTGGGGTTTGCCGGTCCGCGGGTAATTCAACAAACGATTGGTCAGGATTTGCCGGAGGGATTTCAATCATCAGAATTTTTTCAGGAGCATGGTTTTCTTGATGTGATCTCTGAGCGGAAAGATTTGCGCAAAAATATCAGCCTCTGCCTTCATTATACCTATACTCCGCCAAAATCGTTGGGGAATTAACGCCTCGTTACCAAGCATGGCCTCAGATCGTTATCAATCCGGGCTGAAATTTATTTACAATCGCCAGCATTTTGGGATAAAACTTGGTCTCCACAATATCTCGCGACTGTGTGCCTGGCTGGGGCAACCGCAGGAAAATTTCGGCTCAATTCATATTGCCGGAACCAATGGGAAAGGCTCAACCGCCAGTTCCATCGCTCAGATATTGATGCACAGCGGCTACCGGGTAGGGATTTTGACCTCACCCCATCTGGCCGATTTTCGTGAACGGATTCGGGTCGATAACAAAAAAATAACTCCCCAAGAGATCTCCCTGTTTGTCGAGCGTCACAAAAAAATAATCATAAAATCTCAGGCAACCTTTTTTGAGGTTACCACCGCGCTGGCCTTCTGGTATTTCGCCCGCAAAAAAGTTAATTTTGCTATCCTCGAAACCGGTCTGGGGGGACGCCTCGACGCCACCAATATTGTAACTCCATTGGTCTCGGTCATTACCAATATCTCACTTGAACATACCAATCTTCTGGGCAAGACAGTTTACAAGATTGCTGGTGAAAAAGGGGGGATCATCAAGCGGTCGGTTCCGCTGATCGCCGGGATCGAAAAAAACTCCGGCCCGGCCGCCCAACGGTTCAAAGAAATTTGCCGTGAGAAAAAATCTCAGATAACCTGGCTTGATTCCAAAAAATATAATTATCAATGTGTCGGTGGAAAAGATTACTTGAATGTTACCGGAGGAGAGTTGGCCGGGTTCAATTCTGAGATCGGCCTGGCCGGACGGCATCAGGCAGAAAATGGATATGTCGCTTGTCTGACCGCTTGGGAGTTGAAAAAACAGGGATTCAAAATCACCAAGAAAACGATGACCCGCGGGCTGGCCGCAAACCATTGGCCGGGACGCTTTATGACGATCCGACAAAATCCTCGGATTATAATTGACGTTGCTCATAATCGGGAAGGTTTTAAAACTCTTAGCGAAACGCTTCAAAGCCATTACCCAGGAGAAAAATTCCATTTTTTAATTGGGATGGTGGAAAAGAAGAAAGGTCCGCAATGCCTTGAGATGATCGCCCCGTTGGCTGAGTCAATCTCGCTGGTCCCGCTAAAAACGTTCCGATCTGATGATCCATATTTCCTAATCTCCCGTCTGGACCTCAAAAAAATCTCGGTCAGGCTCTATTCCAGCGCCCCGAACGGGCTCAATGACCTTTTGGAAAATTGCCGCCGATCCGATATATTGGTTATAGCTGGTTCCCATTTTATAATCGGTGAACTGGCTCCAATATTAAAACGGGATGGCTTTTGAAACGGGATAGCAATGCCAAGAAGAGGGCGCGGCAGGCGGTCGAAATGCTGGGATCGACGATTGATGTAAAAATCAGCGAGTTGACCAAAAGCAATCGCCAATTGCGTCGCAAAATATTTGACCTCCATACGATTTTTGAAATCACCCGCGATTTTAACTCAGTCCTGAATTACGAAACCCTGGTTGATTCGTTTCTGCTGACATCGTTGGGACAGGTAGGTGCTTCCCGGGCCGCCTTGTATTTGCCCACCACAAGTCTGGCTGATCATTTTTCGGTGGCAATTGTCAAGGGGATATCAGATGACCCTCCGGATGGTAAGATTTCGATTGTCTCCCCCCTGAGTGAGCACCTTCATGCCCAGAGTCGGCCCCTTTTGATTGCCGAATTAAGGCAAATCTTTCCGGAATCAGATGAACTTACGACCTTAAGCGTTGCCGAAGATGGCATAATTATTCCATTAATTTTTAAGGAGAAATTGAAAGGTTTTTTGGCTATCGGAGGAAAGGTTACATCCCCCGGATTCGTCGGCGAGGATATGGAGTTTTTGTCGGTTCTGGCCAATCAATTTATTGTCGCATTGGAAAATGCCCGTCTATACGAGTCGGAAAAAAATGTATTAAAAGAGCTCCGGTTGGCTCAAAAGCAGTTGGTTCAGACCGAACGTGCTGCCGCCATTGGCGAACTTTCGGCCAAAATTGCCCACGAGGTCAACAACCCTTTGAGTATCATCACCAACTATCTGACCTTGTGTCGCAGAAATCTGACCGACCCGGTCAAGACGGTTGAGTATCTTGAGATAACCCAAAATGAAATTGTCCGCATTGCCCGAATTGTCAGGCAGTTAATGGAGTTCAATACGCCCCATGAAAGTGCCAAGGAGCGGCTTGATGTTCGAGATATTGTTGACGAGATCGTATCTCTGGTTGAATGGCAGATGGCCGACAGTAAAATAGAAATAACACGAGAATACCAGTCTGATCTGTCTCCGGTCATCGGCTCCGCCGAACAGCTAAAGCAGGTTTTTCTGAACCTCCTGATCAATGCCAAAGAGGCAATGCCGGATGGCGGACAGCTTCATATTAATGCTGAAAAGAGGGAAGAGAAGGTGGTCGTTATTTTTTGCGATACCGGACCGGGAATCCCCCTCGAGCATTTATCCAAAATTTTTGAGCCATTTTTTACCACCCGAGGTGATAATTCCGGAACCGGATTGGGGTTGTCGGTCTGCTTTGGGATCATTGCCGAACATGGCGGGAAAATTACCGCCGGTAACAACAAAGTGGGCGGAGCCTGTTTTGAAGTTCTGCTTCCTGCCGATAAGGGAGAGTAAGGAGTTTCGGTTATGCTCAAACATCTAAACCTTGAAAAGAAAATCGGCCAGATCAACGGTATTCGGGAACGAGTCATCGTTATTGATGATGAGATTCGGATGTGCGAATCGTTGACGGCTTTGCTGACCGATTCCGGCTATGATGTGGTCGCCTTTGGAGATTCCGAACAGGCGGCTGAGGAGATCAAGGCGGGCCGCTTCGATATTATAATATCAGATATCAAAATGCCCGGCATGACCGGTCTGGACCTGTTGCGGATCGCCCGTCAGGTTGACCCCCAGGCATTGGTGATTTTGATGACCGGATACGGTTCAATGGAGACGGCGGTTGAGGCAATCAATGACGGAGCGTACGATTACTTATTGAAGCCGGTCGAATTTTCCCAACTTGAGCTGGTTATCAAACGGGGTTTGGAAAAGAGGCGGCTGGGGCGAGCCAAATCTTTTTTGCTGACCGAACTGCAGGATAAAAATCAAAAGCTTGAAGATCGAGTCATCGAAATCAACGCCCTTTACGAAGCGGGCAAAAAACTTGGCTCGACGATTGAGCTGAAATCGCTCTTGGAAACAATCGTCCGATTGGCGACGACCGTTTTACATGCCGAAATTGGTTCGATCATGCTTCTTGACGATGACCATCAGTTTTTGACGATTGCGGCCGCTATCGGTTTGAGTGATGAAATCATCAAGATGACCAGGCTACCGATCGGCAGTTCGATTTCCGGTCATGTGGCGGCGACCAAAGAGCCGTTATTTGTTGCCGATGTTAATCGTGACGAACGGTTTAAAAAAGAAACGCGAAGCGAGCGTTACGGCAAAGCATCACTTTTGTCGGTGCCGTTGATGGTAAAAAATAATGTTATTGGCGTAATCAATATGTCCAAAAAGGCTGGTGGTGGCGACTTTGGGCAACATGATTTAAAACTTCTGACCACCTTCGCGACTCAAGCGGCGGTGGCGATTGATAACGCCGCCAATTTTGATAAGCTGAAAAGGCGCGTCGCCGAACTGTCCGCTTTGCACGAAATCTCCGATGCGATGTCACGAGCCGGGACGATGGAACTGCTGTACGATATCATTTTTATTGGGGTCAGAAACTTAATGCCTATCGAAACCTCACTATGGTTTCGATGGTACCGCAAAGATTCCAACCTGGTCTTCATCGGTGGGGCTGGGAACGCAAAAATTGATCTGGAACTGACCATCGAAACCGATGCTGAGAGTCTTGAAGATGATGACAAGAGGCGGGACCTGATTCTGGAGAGTCTCAAACAAAACGGTTCTGCCGATATTCCGGTCAATTCGTTTGAAACGGTCACGATAAGAAATGAGGCCGGGCTGGCTTATATCTTTTGCCTCGGTTCATCGGTATCGGACAGCTTCAGCCGCGAAGATCTCAAGATAGCTCGTCTGATAGCGACGCAGACGGCAACCATGTATGAGCGGGAAAAAGGGATTCTAAACGCTACCCGGTTATTGACGATGGGAAATATGATC